>JBMYYT010000316.1:0-2434 GCA_049609665.1 Flavobacteriales bacterium
CAGACAGTTTCACAACATTGGTTTCCATGTCATAAATAAATTTATAATTAGAAACACTATTAACTTCCTTAACACCAACTGCATTTGCTCTCGAATGTTTATCAAAAAACTTCCAAATAACCTCACTTGCATTAAAATCTTTGTTAGTAACACCAATATTAATGGCAGATCCGGGCCAAGTATGCTCTCCCCCAACTACTTTATAATGAACAACTTCAGTATTTGAATTTCCACCTCCATAGGTATATTTAATTGCTGTACTGTTATCAGATAAATTAATATTTGGAACAGAATCAATAATGGGAGTTGTAGTTGTATTATTATGTGTTTTCCAATAATTCAACACCGAATTTACGTTATGAGAAGAAGCATCTCCATTGTACTTAACAGTAGAATCGGCAGTACCATGAATCTGCATAACCGAAATTGGTTTTGTATTAACAGGAGAAGATGGAAAAATAACTGTCATAGTCCCAGTAACAGAAGCAACTGAAGCAATTTTATTATCCAATCCAGCTGCCAGAGCCAAACTCATGTATCCTCCATTACTCATCCCTGTTGCATGAATTCTATCTGGATCAATATTATAATTCTGAGAAATCGTATCTATCAATTCTGACAACAAATTAATGTCATTTACTGGTTGACCAAAATAGGCATTCCAGAAAGTAGAACCCCACGAAGAATGAATGGTTCCTTGAGGTAGAACCATGATGAAATTAGCAGTATCAGCGATAGCTCTGAAATCACCATAAAAAAGTTGTTGTGCGGAAGTGCTTCCTCTGCCATGTAAATTAAGAACCAAAGGAACGGCAGAAGATGAACTATAACTGGCAGGAATATAAAGTTTATAAGATCTTGAAATTCCACCAGAAATCATTGTTTTATCAATTGTAGTTTGGGAAAATAGACTACTCATGATTAACAGAAAAGCTAAAAGCAAAATAGATTTCATATTTATTATTTTTCAATAAAGTAGTTGAAGTTAATACTTTTTAACATTCCATAATGCAACATTTAATTTGATTTCCAGTTCTGGAATAAATATAATCATGAAAAACAAATTCTTAAAACTAAGCTTATTCATTTTTTTAATCCTTGGTTCTGCGCTTATATTTAGCTCCCCGAATGCCGTAAGTTTAAAAAAGAAAACAACTTCCAAAGTTTCTAAAAAAACTAAATTTCAAGAAGGAGATATTATCTTTCAAACCTCACAATCACTTCAGAGTAAAGCCATTCAATTAGCTACTAAATCCAAATTTAGTCATGTTGGAATAATCATAAAATACAATGGAAAATTGGTAGTGCTTGAAGCTGTTCAACCGATTAAACTCACACCAATTAACACTTGGATTAGTCAAGGAGAAAAATCATCCTACTCACTAAAAAGATTAATAAAACGGGATTCAATTTTAACAAAAACGGTTTTATCCAAAATGAGAAAAAAAGGAAAATCTTGGCTTGGAAAAAAATATGATATCGCTTTTGATTGGAGTGACAAAAAACTCTATTGCTCTGAATTAGTTTGGAAACTTTACGAACACGGTTGTGGACTAAAAGTCGGAAAACTTAAAAAACTAAAAGATTACGATTTGTCCCATCCCATTGTAAAAGAAGCAATTAAACAACGTTATGGAAACAACATTCCTTTAGAATCCAAGATGATTTCACCACAAGCAATCTATGAAAGTGATTTGTTGATGGATGTGAAGTAAGTTGATTAAGCACAATTTTTCTGTCATTCCAGCCTCCGAGCTGGAATCTTAACTCGAGAATAATTCAGCTCTATTAATAATTCTCCAAAGCAAGTGTCAAATTCCTTTTAATTCTTCCTCTTAACTCTCTGGGAGAAAGCACTTCAATGGAACTTCCAAATCCAAGAATTAATCTTTCCAATTCAAAATTGGTGTGAACTTTAAGCTGAACAATCACACTTCCATCTTCCAATCTCTCTACAAATTCTTGAGAATGATGAAAAGGTTTGGTCAAAACATACGGAGCATTCGCTCTGTTTATTTTTAGTTTTATTTCCTTTAAACTATCATCATTCAATACGGTTACTCCCACAGTGTTTTTGTAATACGCTTCTCCGTCAAAATCATAATTCCGGTAAGGAATATCCAAATTATAATCAATACTTACTATTCTGTCCAAAGCTAAATTTCTGATTGCCTGTTCTTTGGTGTTTCTCCCAATCAAAAACCAACGGTTGTTAAACTCTTTCAAAATATAAGGGTGAAAATTTATTAAGGAAGGTTCTCTTGCTTTAAAAGATTGATATTTTATAGATAAACAGACTTTTTTGACAATCGCCATATATAATTCGTCTAAGAATTGGAGCCCTTTCAAATTTTCATTTTTATCCAAATGAATGATCGATTTACTGTCCGTTTTCTCCGTATAAATTTTATCTTCCAATTTTTGAATAATTCCT
>JBMYYT010000317.1:0-2427 GCA_049609665.1 Flavobacteriales bacterium
GGTAAAAGAAACCAGATTAAACGAAGCTTGTAGAAGAATTTTATGGGTGAAAAAACAATTAGGGATTCTGAAATCTCCCATCCCTGATTTTGATTCTTATGATAAGTTTGCTTCCAAAGAACACAAACAAATTGCACTGAATACAGCTCTTGAATCTATCACATTATTGAAGAACAACTCTAATTTGTTACCTCTAAAAAAAGAGGCTAATATTTTGTTATGTGGACCAGCTGCCAACTCACTGAACATTCAAAATGGAGCATGGACTCATACTTGGCAAGGTGTGGATACTGTATATAACACAAAAGGAGCAAAAACATTTTATGAAGCCATAAAGGATAAATCTACTGGTAATGTCCAGTATTCTTTGGGTTCTAATTTGGATAGTGCTATTAACATTAGCCAAACAATAAATAAAGCTAAAAAATCGGATGTAATTGTAGTTTGCTTGGGCGAAATTCCTTGTACAGAAATTCCAGGAAATATCGAAGATTTAACTTTACCTGCTGCCCAACAAGAATTGGTTACAAAACTAAGCAAATTGAATAAGCCAATACTATTTGTATTAAGTTTTAACAGACCTCGAGTTATTAATGAAATAGAACCACACGCAACTGCAATCCTTCACACCTATCTTTCTGGTGATTTTGGTGGTGAAGCCTTAGCTCAAATTCTATTTGGAGAAAAAAACCCATCAGGAAAACTTCCTTTTACTTACCCAAGAAGTACAGGTTCTTTTGTTTCTTATGATCATAAATACACAGAAATATTAGATATTAATTTTGGTCACAATGCCTTTAATCCTCAATGGGAATTTGGTTATGGACTAAGTTATTCGAAATTTAATTATAAGAATTTGAAATTAAATAAATCGGAATTTAATGAGAATGACACGATAACTCTAAGTATTGAAGTTGCCAATTCATCTGAAATTACTGGGAAAGAAGTGGTTCAAGTTTTTGTGAGTGATTCTGTTGCTTCTATTACTCCAAGTGTAAAGAGGTTAAGAGCTTTCAAGAAAATAGAATTAAGTGGAAACGAAACTAAAATTGTGGAATTTAATATCCCAATTTCAGAGTTTTCTTTTATTGATGCTACTAACAAATGGAAGATAGAAAAAGGATATTTTAAAGTAGCTATCGCCAATGAAAGACAGACCTTAATTGTTAAATAAGTTGCAATTCTAAAATATTTATAATATATTCGAAAATAGTAATTGTGAAAACAACAATAAGTAGGTGTTGTTTTTACAATAAGTAAAACAGATTAATATTATTAATAAAATTATGAAACAGAACTATTTTCTTTTAATTGCAATAACTTTTTTCTCATCTTTTAGCTCTATTGCCCAATCAAACTGGGATGATTTTGATAATCAAGGAAAAGTTGTTTATCCATTTTTTAACGGCACGGTCTTTAACGAATCCTTCTCAAACCCATCTACTACAGGGGTAAATACAAGTGCGCTTTGTGCTCAATACGGAAGACATGGATCGGCTCAATATGATGTAATTCTTGTTCAGCCTTCGGGATTGATGAAAGTGGGGAGTGTTGCAGACTACACAGCTGGAACAAAAAAAATTACACTAAAAGTGTATAGTACAAATGTTGGGAAAACTGTTCAAATAACACTTGAAAACAACAACTCTGCAGCCCCAACAAATTATCCTACAGGAAGACACAGTGAATATACTGCAGTAACATCTGTTGCTAATGCATGGGAAACTCTTACATTTAACTTAATAAATACCCCAGACACTACTGTTCCCGATACAAGTATTAACCAATTGGTACTTTTATTTGATCCTAACTCATTTAATTCTGATACTTATTTATTTGATGATTTAATGGGGCCAACATTAATTGATCCTTGTGCAGGAATTGTAAAAGATTCTACTTTTGGAGATGACTACGAATGTCAAAGAAATGTAACCTTTGATTTCGCAAATGGAACTCATGTTCAAACCGAAATGAATCCAATGTCAACAGGAGCAAACACCTCTAATAGATGTGGTAAATTTACTAAATATGTTCCCCCTACAAATGATGGTGCATTTGGAGGAACTCTTCAATATCCTTTCACAACTGCAAAATATAATGAAGCTCACATTGATCTTTATAGTCCTGCTGGAGCTTATGATTTTAAAATTGTACTACAAGATGGATCAGGAGTAGATTTACTTGATCAATCTTTTACTACTTCATCTACTACAGATTGGGCTACATTTACAATGGATATTTCAAGTATTCCAACCACAACTTCTATTGAGAAATTTGTATTTCTTTTAAATTCACCAACTGCCACTGAAGATTCAATATTCTTAGATAATTTTAAATTTTCTTTCAATCCCTCAGTTGGAATTGATGAAAAAAATTCTTTTGAATCTCTAACTCTTTTTCCAAATCCATTTTCAAATCAAATCACTT
>JBMYYT010000318.1:0-2419 GCA_049609665.1 Flavobacteriales bacterium
AAAATTTTTTTTAAGAGGGATAGGCAAATGCAAAAGTTCCTTTCAATGTTAAACTTTTTATTGGAGTTCTTGTAATGTCAGTTACTCCACAAATTAGTTCAAAAGATACTTTTACAGTTTTTTGATTGTATCTGTTGTTTCTATAAGGTTCTACAGCAGTTATTATCATTACATTACCTTGAACTACAGTGCTGGAATAAAAAGAATAATCTGAAGAAGATATTCCAGAATTGTACCTTATCAAGGCTTTATTTGGAGTGAAAAGATTGATATTGTTCAATGAGTCGCTGGTTAATGGTATTCTCTTGCCCACATAAAAAACTGAGTCAATCTTAAAATTCGAATAGGTTGTGTCGTAGTTGGTATTCATAACAAAAATAGAAACAGAATTTCGAGAGTTAGGAAGACCTTTTATTGAAAGATAACTTCTCAAAGATATTGGGAGAGGATTTCCATTACCATCCCTTTCTTGCACAAAATTAGTTTCCATATAATAATCATTGTTTCCCGCTTCAAAATTAAATAATGCAGTATCTAAATCTCCTGAAACAAAGAATTCAGGCGTCCCAATATTATCTTGAAGTGGATTCAAATCTTTCTTGCAACTCCCTAATAAAAATAGAGTTAGGATAAAACTATATAGATATAAAAACTTCATAAGTTTAAAATATTGAATATTTAATAGTGAACGTAAATCGATGACTTCTTTCCTCGTTAGTTTGAAATTCTGACCAAATTATTTCATCATTTATAATGTCATTCATTCCATAATGATATTTGATTTCAGCACCTAATCGGTTAAACTGATATTGGTAAGAAGCAAAAAATGACATGGAATTAAAGTAGGGGGTAGTGTATTTTTCATATTCCTTTGAAATTAATTCTTTAGAGGCTATGTTATCCTCTACAAACCTTTCATTGGTAAAAATAAGTTCATCCGAAATAGAATTTTTTGCTGAAACTAAAATCGAATATTCACCACCTAAACTAATAAAATGTTTGTTAGCGAAATTGTAAGTTAGTTTAATAGGAATTTCTATCCAATTAGCTTTTTCTAAGCTCAAAGTTGCTCCATTATGTTCTAACCCAAAACCATAAACTTTATCCTCTATTGAAACTTCTAATGGATTCATATTAAGCTGATAGTAACCAATTCCTGTAGAAATTGACAAAGGCTGTGAAAATCTATAACCTAAATCAATTCCGACATAAGGTAATGTTAAATTTGATCCTTTATCCGAATTGAATTTTTTATGCACAATTCCTCCAGCAAAGGCTTGAAGATAAAACTTTCTAATGGGTGTATTTGTGATAGCTGGCGCATTAATTTCCTTGAATTGCGTAATTATTGAATCGATTAATTCTATTTCGATATTGGGTAATCCTATCTTTTCAATTTCTAACGAATTTGATGCTGTTTCCACAACAATAGGTTGAGAGTTATTTAAAACATTATTAGAACTGGATGGATTATTGCTTTGTGTTAAGCTGCCAGTTGGACTTAAAATATTGGAAGCGGAAGAATTGTTTCTTCCTGAGACATTAGTTCTTATACCATTATTACCCCCATTGCTATTGGCTTGTCTTACAGGATTAGAATTATTGGATGTAAAAGAATTCGGATTTGTATTATTCAGAGTGTTGTTGTTGGTGGTATTAGAATTATTAGGTTGACTTATGCCCGATGTTGAATTTGAATTGTTTTGGGATGCTGAAGAAGAATTAGAAGTAATTTCATTATTATTAAGGCTTTGTGGACTATCACTATCCATATTTTGCTCGTTTTTAGCTATTGCTTTTAAATCCGTATTTTCATTATTGATTTCATCATTATTTCTTTTTATCTGTTCAGTTTGATTGGTAGTTAATACCGATTGATTGCTCGAATCGTTCAATTTATCCCAAGCAAAGTAACTGGCTCCGCCAATCAATAAAGTCAACCCAAAGATCCAGAAGAAACGTTTAACTATTTTCTTTCTTTCAGCCTGTTTTAGCTTAATTAAAGCAGCATCCCAATATTCTTCCTTAAATTCAAAGGAGGCATTATTAGCATCTTTTTTTATTTTTTTCTCTATCTCTTTCATAGTATTGCTATCATAATGAAAAGGGCAATATTTCTTTGATTAATTAAAAGTTCTTTTAAAATTTTACGGGCATTGGACAAATGCCACTTAGAGTTACTCACTGTATAATCCAACATTTCGGCTATTTCATTGTGCTTATAACCCTCTATAACATAAAGATTAAACACATTTCTGCTTCCCTCTGGCAATTGATCCAATAATTCAATTATTTCGTTATATCCTATAGATTCTTCGATAGGATTTATATGATTCATCTTTAATTCAGCATGATAATTATCAAATTCTTCGTGATGTAAATGCTTTTTGTTTTTCCTGAAATTATCAATGATTGAGTT
>JBMYYT010000319.1:0-2413 GCA_049609665.1 Flavobacteriales bacterium
TTATTTTTTCGAATCAAAACAGTTTTTCTATTGTTTGCTGCACTTTTGTTAAAGGGAATTGAAATCATATTTCTTGTTGTGATAATCTCATTTTTCACAAATTGTATTTTTATCTCACTATCTCCGTAGTACAATTTCCTAAATCTTATTTTCGCTACTTCTCCCTCAATTTTCTTAGATTGAAGTTCAGTAATTAAAGGATTACACCAGAGTCCATCAACAGCAGTATTTGGCAAGAAACGATAAGTAAAAACTCTCCCGTCATTTAGTTTGTAATCAATCAAATACTTATCGTCTTTATACAGAAAAGTTAATGCTTTTTGAGAGATGGAATGTTGCACGTTTACTTTACAAGTTGTAAAAGAAGTCTCTTCTTTCGGAACCGAAACCCATTTATTGAACTGAATTGTTTCTTCTGGAAACAAGGTTTTAATTATTGAATCAGGGTCAGGATTTTTTCTGAAAAGAGAAAACTTATCATTGGTATATTCTTTTGAATAATTTGCGATTAAATTTTTAATAAACAAAGGCTCATCATTAAGCAAATGTCTTCCATCAAAAGAACTCAATTCTCCTTCGTATCTATCTGATTGAAAATGAAATAAAATAAACTCAGGAGAATCTTTACAAGAAAAATGAGAAGCTGAAATTTCAGAAACCCATTGAGAAGAAGAACCGCCTAATTCAATGGTTTTTCGAGGGTGCCAGTTCAACTTGTTAGCTTTGGCGTAAGCGTGTTCCCAGGGATAGAAATCAATAGTATTATCTCCAATTATCGTTTTGATTTCAGAGCTTAAAGTCAGTTTTTCTAACTCTATTTCCGAGGCTTGATTGTTTTTGGTTACATAACTTTCATAATGCAAATTTTGGTTTAAATTTTTAATTCCATTTAGATTAAAACTTATTCCATTAAATCCATCTATATTCTTCAAGTTAAAGAAGAATAGAGTCATTGAAGCAGCTCCCCAGATTCCAATTTTAATTAGATTTTTGTTTGAATAAAGTATCGCAATCCCCCAGAAAATAAAAGTGAAATAAAGAAGAATTCCATTGTGACTGGCATCTTCGCGAACCATAGCGTGTTTCCACATCATAAAGAAGGAAGGCAAGAATAGAAAAAATAAAACTCTAATCTTTTTCGATTTAAAGATAATTGGAATCAAAACAATAGAGAGAATAAAGCCAAAAAGAAGCCACCAATTATTCTCAGGATGCAGAGAAAGAGAGGAGGAGTAACCCGAAGAAACTTTAAAAGCTTGGAAGAATCGAGTAAAAAGCAATTCAATGTCTTGAAATAGGAGGATGCCAATCAGGAGTAATGCTGAAAGCGAAATTCCAATAGTTTTAATAAGTTGTTTCCAGTCTTTTAATTTTAAAAAGTTCAAGAGAACCGTCATAAACAAAACCGAAAACGCAGAGATTCCAATTGAGGTTTTGATATTAAAACTTACATAAGCAATGACTGTTAGAATAAAGATTAAGAGTGATTTTTGATTCGATAAGAATTTAATTCCCAACACTCCACACAGCCCTATCAATGTGATGTCAAACCCGGAATACATGGAGATTAAAACCACTGTAATAAGTTGAATAATTCGTGTGATTTTATTTTCTGGAACCGATAGATTTAGCAGAGAATAAATAAACCAAATCTTGATAACAGAATAAAAACAAATTGCCCAAATCAGGTTATAGCCAATAGCTAAAGGCATTTTTAAAAACCCTAATACTCCGATAGGGTAAACCAATTGTTTTAAAGTTTCATAATCGTTAGCAAATAAATAATTAAGCCCCCAAGTGTAGGAAGAATCGAGACCAGGAGATGTTATGAGGTTGAAACTTGGGAAAGTGAGAATATAAATCACAAAGGCAAGTAACACCCGTTGGGTTATATTATTCTTAAATAGTTTCATTAAATCCACTTATCTCTTTCTTAGCGTTTGCTAAAGTTAACAACATTCAGAATTATTTTTTGTAATTTGTGGTAAATGAAGAATTATTTTTACATATGGATTTTGATAAGTGGAATATTCGCTTGTAAAAAAGATGAACCACCTATTAATTGCGATGTTGAATCAATACCTACTTGGCAAAGATTTGAAGGTGAATATAAAGTTTATGATACTGTTGGGAATTTTTTATACGAAATGGAGATAACTCATTTTACAGGAATTAATAATTCTGGTAATGAAGTTGACTCATTTCTAATTGAAAACTTTATTGATACTTTTGATTTTAAAGTTCACTATTCTTTAAAGTCAAATTTAAATTTTTTTGATTATGGAGTAAATGATTCGATTCCAGATCAACAGGGAAAACATTGGTTTTTGGATGTTTTTTTTAATGATCCATTATTTTTTTCTTCTCCGCTATATACATATGAAAGACGCATAAAAGTAGATGGGCGACTCTT
>JBMYYT010000320.1:0-2411 GCA_049609665.1 Flavobacteriales bacterium
GAAACATTAATTATATGGCTTGAAACTTTAACACCGGTTGAACAAGCTTTAGCAGCAACCACATTTACATGGCTATCGACAGCTTTAGGAGCTTCTTTGGTGTTCTTTTTTAAAGGAATGAACCGAGCAGTGCTTGATGTAGCTCTTGGCTTTACGGGAGGAGTTATGGTGGCCGCAAGTGTCTGGAGTTTAATTATGCCAGCTATCGATATGAGTAGCGGAACTGGTTTTGAAAAGGTTAGTCCAACTGTTGTTGGATTTTTGCTTGGAGCACTATTTATTTTTGCTTTGGATAAATTGATCCCGCACATTCACCTCAATGCCGAAAAAATGTCGGAAGCAGAAGGACCAAAAACCAAAATGAACAAAACATTGTTGTTGGTTTTGGCAATTACCTTACATAATATCCCAGAAGGATTAGCAGTAGGAGTCTTATTTGGTGGAGTTGCAAGTGGCTCGGCTGGAGCAACAATTGGAGGTGCAGTTGCCTTAGCTTTGGCTATGGCTATTCAAAATTTTCCCGAAGGATTTGCAGTTTCCATGCCGCTTAGAAGACAAGGTATGAGCAGAGGAAAAAGTTTTTGGTACGGACAATTATCAGCAATAGTAGAACCCATTTTTGGGGTATTAGGAGCTGTTGCCGTTTTAACATTCACACCACTTCTGCCCTATGCACTTGCATTTGCAGCAGGAGCCATGATTTTCGTTGTAGTTGAGGAAGTTATTCCTGAAACACAGAGAGATAAATACACAGATTTTGCAACCTTAGGTTTTATTGGTGGTTTCTTGGTCATGATGATATTGGATGTGGTGTTGGAAGATGTATTTGCACAAATTTTAGGATAATGAAAAAAATACTTATTACTCTTACATTTCTTCTTTTTGTTTCCTTTAATTTTAGTCAAGGAAAAATTTCTGGTACTATTCTCTATGATGGAAAACCGGTAGAATTTGTATCTGTGGGTATCATTGAGCATGATATCTCTGGGACATCTGATGAAAAAGGAAATTTTGTTTTAGAAAATGTTCCTTTTGGCACCCATAACCTTATTTTCAGACATATTAGTTATAAGGATACATCAGTTTCAACTACTTTACACCCAAGGTCAACTAACAGATTACTAAAGGTTAACCTTAGTTCAAATTCCACTCAAATAGATGATTTTGTGGTAACAGGAACTCGAACAGAAAAAAGAAGAATTGAATCTCCAGTGATTGTTAATGTGATTAATAGTCAAACCTTGGATAACGTGCAAGCTTGCAATTTATCGGATGGACTTAAGTTTCAGCCTGGATTGAGAGTAGAAACTGATTGCCAAACTTGTAATTACACTCAGCTAAGAATTAATGGATTAGCTGGAGGTTATTCTCAAATTTTGATAAATGGACGTCCTATTTTTAGTCCACTTACCAGTTTATATGGATTGGAGCAAATCCCTGTAAACATGATTGATAGAGTAGAAATTATACGAGGTGGTGGTTCTTCCTTGTATGGTTCAAGTGCCATTGGTGGAACTGTAAATGTGATAACAAAAATTCCTAAAAAAAATGGATTTGAACTCAATTACAACCGTCAATTAATTAATGGAAATACACAAGACAATGTATTTTCTGGAAACGGAACTCTGCTCAACAAAAAGAAAAATGCAGGAATCACTTTATTTGTGAATCAAAGAAATAGAGAACTTTACGACCATAATGGAGATAATTTCTCTGAATTGCCTTTGCTAAATAACACTTCTTTCGGTGCAAATGGATTTTATCTGTTTGGAGAAAATCAAAAGTTGGAAGTAAGCCTTACCAAATTACACGAATACCGTTATGGTGGCGAAATGGTTAATAAGCCAGCAGACGAAGCTCAACAAGCCGAAGAGAGAACTCATGATGTATGGATGGGAAGTGCCGATTATCAAATTAATTTCAATGAAGATAAATCCTCTTTTATTGTGTTTGGAGGTTGGCAACAAACATCACGAGATCATTTTACGGGAATAATGCCAGATCAAGACGATAGTGCTTTCATTGATTATTCTTCGAATCCTCCTTACGGAATTTCTTTAACTTCAACTATTCAAGGTGGTTTTCAGTTAAACCATAAACTCACAGAAACTTGGGGAGAAGAAAATACGCTAACCTTAGGAGCCGAGTATTTATATGACGATGTGTTTGACGAAATACCCGCTTACAATTACTTAATTGACCAAACCACTGAAAACATTGGGCTGATTGCTCAAAGTGATTGGAAACTAACTTCAACACTCAACTTATTGACTGGTACAAGAATTGACAAACACAATTTGGTGGATGATTTAGTCTTAAGTCCAAGAGCTTCCTTATTGTATACGTTGAAAAAAAACACTCAATTCCGATTGAGTTATGGTTCTGGATTCAGAGCCCCTCAAGCTTTTGAT
>JBMYYT010000321.1:0-2408 GCA_049609665.1 Flavobacteriales bacterium
ATAGGAACCTAATTCAGTTGTGTTTTCATTTTGTTCAATTTTTCTGTTTGTAGAATTGGTGTAACTAAAATCTGTTCCAAAACCAGAAACTTCAACTCCATATTTCAGTTCATTTTCTTTGATGAAATATTTAAAATCAAACCCAAAATTAAAGCTATTCACTCCACTCCTTCTTTCTTGTCCATTCTTCTCGATCAATTGAATTTTATAATCGGAAATCGAGAATTTCCCTTCAATTAACACTTTTGAGGTCCCAGGGACCAATAAAAAATTAGACCCAACTCCATAAGAATTCCAGCTTAAATCAGAAATTGTCTGGTAGTTTACTCTGTCTTGATAATTAAATCCAAATAGATTGAATTTACTTCCGTTTCTCCCTTTAAAAGTTAATTTTCCGTATAAATCTGTAAATCCAAAAGGCAATCCTTCTCCGGTTGTATCCAAATAGGAATACAATGCTTTTGAGGTTTCATCTAAATAAGAGTGCTTTCCAGTAAGTATAAAAGAAATACTTCCATCTCCTTCTTTTTTGGGTTTCTTTAGCGGCCCCTCAATCAATGCTCTTGCCATAAATGGGGAAACTGAAAAACTTCCTTTTAATCCATTCGGGTTTCCGTCTCTTGTTGTAATATCCATAATGGAAGAAATTCTTCCTCCATGCTCAGCATTAAATCCTCCCGTATAAATATCTGCGTTACGAATAATTTCAGTTTCAAAAACCGAGAAAAAACCAATCGAGTGAAAAGGATTATAAATTATCATTCCATCCAACAACACTTTATTTTGAATCGGAGATCCTCCACGAACATACATCTGACCTCCTTGGTCACCTGTGGTTACAACTCCTGGAACAGTTTGAAAATAAGTAGCAATATCCGCATCTCCACCAATTGCAGGAATATCTTTAATATCCTGACTTGTTGCTTTAATAACTGACATTTTCACTTCTGTGGTTGCCTCTTGCATTTCTCCGTTTACACTAAATGCCTTTAGCTTTTCCGTTTGCTCTTTCAGGTATATGTTTTTTGTAATTACTTTGTTTGCTCTAACGGTTATGGGTAATTCAAAATCAGCATGGGTGACATTTGATATGGAAAGCACATAATCTCCGGGTGGAATTTGTGTGATACTGTAATATCCATTTACATCGGTTGAAATTCCAATTTCAGTTCCTTTGAGAACTACGTTGGTAAATATAATTGGCTCTTCACTGTCTTTATCATAAACAAAACCTTTGACCGTACCTGTCTGAGAATAAGTAATTAAAGAAAAAAAAGTAATTAAAATAATTGAAAATATATTTTTCATTGAATTGGGTTCATTTCTGGAACGTGAATGTATTAAAGTTATACGGATAATAAAAGGGAATAATTCTAATTTTTATACCACTTTAGGTATCAAAAACTTCTTTGAAAATAAAATCAGCAGCCCCAGTTCTATCTTCAATAAATTGAGAGTTTAGGTTGCATTTAGTCTTATAATCCTCATCATTTGCGATTAATGCCAAAGTTTTCTCTTCCAATTCTTCGTACATTTTCACTTCAATTCCTCCTCCTTTCTCCATCATTTCTCTTGCCTCTGGAAATTTGCTGTGATAATTTCCAAACATAACTGGAATCCCAAAAGCTGCTGGTTCCAGAATATTATGCAGGGCGTTGGTAAATCCTCCTCCGATAAATGCTATTGATGCATACTGGTATAGATTGGATAGCATCCCAATATTATCGATTATGATACAGTCATAATTTTGTATTTCGGTTGAGGAATCAATTTTAGAGTAGCGAATAAACTTAACAGTATCGCCCAGTTTTTCAATTGTTCCTTTCACATGAGCATCACTGATGTCATGCGGAGCAATAATCAATTTCATTTTTGATTTGTGTCTTCGGATTAATTCGCCTACCATTCTTTCTTCTTCATCCCATGAACTGCCCGCTAATAAAGTAAATTTCCCATCAGTGAATTGTTTAGCTAATTCTATTTCAGTTGCTTTTTTCTTATTTTCTTTTACTTTATCATATCGTGTATCTCCCGAGATTTTAGAAGTAATATGATTGTTATTAAGTAAAATATTTGAGTCCAAATCTTGAACGAATATCTCTTTAGGGATATGCAATAATTTCAAAAACCAAGCACCGGTAGACTTAAAATAAATTTGATTTTTTCGGAAAGTTGCCGAAATAATGTAAACAGGAACCTCTTTACGTTCCATTTCTTTAAAAAAATTGGGCCACACCTCATACTTTACAAAAAAGGCTTTTGATATTGAACAGGAACTAATAAATTTTGATGCGTTCCCGGGTGTATCAAGAGGAAAGTAACATACGTAATCCGCTAATTCATAGTTTTTTCGAATTTCATATCCCGAAGGAGAAAAAAACGAAACTAAAATAGGGAACTCTGGATAA
>JBMYYT010000322.1:0-2404 GCA_049609665.1 Flavobacteriales bacterium
TTTTTCCCACATCGCCAGAGTTTGTTAATTCAATAATTTGTTCAGAACCTTTAGTTAGTATGGGATTTAAAAGCCCTGAACCTTTTGTAGTATATTCAACGCAAAAACTCCCATTTTCATCTGTTGAAAAAGGAACAGATACAGAACCTCCTTTAAAAATTTTTTGTCTTTCGATATTTAAGGCAAATGATTCATTTTTCACAGGTAAATTTTCACAACCTTTCACAATTTTCCCCTGTAAAAAATAAGTGCTTTCCTCTTTATTACATGAAATTAGCGTTAATAAAGGAATCGCAAAGATTAGTAATGTTTGTTTTATCATTTTTTTTAGCTCTGAACTTGTTAATATAAATATAGGAAAATAATTAGTGCTGATTTTAATTAAAGCTTTCTTCGCCTCATGTTTTAATTTATCTTTGTAATAATTATGGGCTCAAAACTATTATACTACTGCGTTATACTTCCGATTTCGATTTTGCCGTATTTTATTCTATATGGCATTTCCAATTTCATGTATGTTGTTATGTATTATGTGCTTGGATATAGAAAAAAAGTAATTTCCGAGAATATTAATCTTTCTTTTCCTGATAAAAGTGAGAGAGAAAGAAAAGTAATTATTAAAAAATTCTATCGTCATTTTTGTGATTTGATTGTAGAAGCTGTCAAAAATTTTACAATTAGTGAAAAACAGATTAAAAAGAGAGTAACCTTTAAAAATATTGAAATAATGGATTCTTTATTTGATCAAGGAAAGTCTGTCGTTACCATTGGAGGACATTATGGGAATTGGGAGATGTTTGCAGTTGCAGCTGGTAGAGCAACAAAGCACAGTCAATTTGGAATATATAAACCTTTATCAAGTAAGTTTTTTGATAATAAAATGAAGACAAGTAGAGGTAAATATGGGATGAATATGATTCCTATGAAACAAACCAAAGCTTATTTTGAAAAAGGAAGTAAAGAACCTATAACTATTATTTTTGGTTCGGATCAATGGCCATCTAATGCCAAAAGAGCTTATTGGACTACTTTTTTGGGAAGAGAAACTCCATTTCTTTATGGAGCTGAAAAATATGCGAAAGATTTTGATTGGCCTGTTGTTTACACCGAAATTGTGAGAGTTAAAAGAGGACATTTTGAGGCAAACTATAAATTACTAACTGAAAAACCTAATGAAACTGAATATGGCGAAATCATTGAGCAATTTGTAAGAATGTTAGAAGAAACCATTGAAAAAGACCCAGCTTATTGGTTATGGTCTCACAGAAGATGGAAAAGAACTAAGGAAGAAGTATTTAATGATAAATAAAACTCCACTTGCAGAAAGACTAAGACCAACTTCATTGGAAACCTATATGGGGCAGGAGAAGTTGATTGGAGAGGGTGCGTCTTTGAGAAAAGCTATCGAATCAGGTTTTATTCCTTCATTGATTCTTTGGGGACCTCCTGGTGTGGGTAAAACTACTTTAGCTAATATTATTGCGAATACTCTTGAAAGACCATTTTATACCTTAAGTGCCATTAGTTCAGGAGTAAAAGATATTCGCGATATCATTAATCGGGTTAAGAGCCAAGGAATGTTTGGCGGAAATAATGCAATTCTTTTTATCGATGAAATACATCGGTTTAGCAAATCTCAACAAGATTCATTGTTAGGTGCTGTAGAGAAAGGAATTATTACTTTGATTGGAGCAACTACTGAAAATCCTTCTTTTGAGGTAATTCCTGCATTATTGTCTCGAAGTCAAGTTTATGTGTTAGAACATTTTTCAAAAGAGAATTTAGAGAATCTAATTCAAAAAGCGGTTTCTGAAGATAAAGTATTAGCAGCAAAAAAGATAAAAATTGAAGAAACGGATGCTTTAATTGGTTTATCTGGTGGTGATGCTCGGAAATTATTAAACTTGCTGGAATTGGTAATTAACAGTTCTGGAGATAAGGTTGTTCTTAATAATGAATTGGTAAACAGTCTTATAAAAGATAAAACCTTATTGTATGATAAATCTGGGGAGCAACATTACGATGTCATTTCTGCGTTTATCAAGTCCATAAGGGGAAGTGATCCTAATGCAGCTTTATATTATTTGGCAAGAATGATTGAAGGGGGAGAAGACCCAAAGTTTATCGCTCGTAGGTTACTTATTTTATCTTCTGAAGATATAGGGAATGCAAATCCTACAGCATTGGTTATTGCTAATAATTGTTTTCAAGCGGTTAATATTATTGGATTTCCGGAATCAAGGATAATTCTTTCACAATGTGTTACTTACTTGGCTTGTTCTGCAAAAAGCAACGCATCTTATGTAGCTATTTCAGATGCTCAAAAATTAGTGAACGAAACTGGGAATCTCCCAATTCCATTGCATTTAAGAAATGCTCCGACAAAGTTGATGAAAGAATTGAA
>JBMYYT010000323.1:0-2366 GCA_049609665.1 Flavobacteriales bacterium
AGTAAAGACTTTAAATTGCCTGTTCACCTCTTCTTGAATTTTCTTGCTATTCTTTCCCGCAAACTCTTTCCTTAATTGCTGTTTCTTCTTTTCATACTCTTGAAAAGCCTTTGAAGTAGCCGATGTAAACTCTTTATGCTTTTTAGTAAAATAATCCGTTAACTTATTTGCTAATCGGTCGTTTACTTTTACTCCTCCTTTTCTTTGATTGTAAAAGCCTCTAAACTTCTTTGTAGTGTATTCACACATTCCCATAGCAATAGAATCTGAATACCAAAGTGGTCTATCTAAATTATTGACATATACTTCCAGAATTCTATCTTGATGAGATTCATGAATGACTTTCATTCTTTCTTCAAACTCTTTGGTAGCTAATATGGTTTTGTTAAATTTCTTGTTCCAAATGGCTTTTACTTTGGCGGGGTTTATTCCACTTGGGATTGGGCAGAGTGATGATTCAGTTGTGGTAGAATCATTCTCTAAAGTAGAAATAGGTAGATAAAAAGCAATTGATTCTGGAGGTAAGCACCTATCATCATCGCAAGTCATAAAGTATACACTCCCTTTAACGCCAACATTATCACCCAAGACCTTAATCTTTCTTGCAAAACTTGCCTTGTTTCTAAAAAAACCAACTTTCTCTCCAAAAACTGAATTGAATTCTAAACCTCTTATACCCCTCTCTTCAATATCTCCAACTACTTTATAAGCACCCTCACTTATAATATTTAATTCTGTAGGAATTAGTTCATCTTTATTATTTTTAGAAGAAAACACCCTCCATCCTTGATCAATTATTGCATCTGCAATTACATAGTATTCATCTTTGCTTATTTTACTTGTTTTAAAACTCCATTTTACAGGATTAATTTTACTTTTTTTAGCCACACTTCCACTTTTCTTATTCGCTCGTTTTTCAACAACACCATTAGTATCAGCCATTGAATAATCTCTTTCCTCAAACAACCTCGCAAAAGAATAATACAAACTATCAGTAAAGTGTTTAGAGTAAACTTTGGTTTCTTTTACAACATCTTTATATTCTCTAATAATCATCCCTAATTTAACAGCATCATCCTCCGCCCATAATTTTGGCGGATACTTATAACCTAACACTTTAGCTTGCTCGGTTGTCATTCTCTCAGTTGGCAAATCTCCTTCTGCTCTTACCAATACTTTTTTCTTTGTCTGAGACAACTCCTCCACATACCCTTTAGGATAAAAATCCAACGAAGTAATATCCACAGTAATCAAATCCTTTTCAAATTCTTTGGGGTTTACCCAATTGATTGTTCCATCAGGTTGTTTTTCTCCATCAAATAATTTCATGTTTTTGTCTGGATGTAAATTAGGCAATTGAGAAAGGATTTCTTTTCCTTTTTTCAACCTCAACTTTTGTCCATTTTGGGTAGCATCCAAGAAAAACATTCCGCCAGTTTCCAATAATTCTCCATTGGAGGTTGTGGTTAATCCCGCTTTCATTATATCCAAATCCTCAAAAGCTTCTTTAATTTCAAAACTTACTTTTCCAGTTACCGCTTCTCCATTTTCAGTTTCAAAGGCATCTGCAGGAATTGCGAAAACTGAACCGTTTTCAGTTTCAATTACTGTGTCTTGAGCTGTATTTAATTCATAACCTTGGGTAGGTAACGCTTCAATCCCCAATTCGGTATTGGACTCAGTTTCACTTTCTGAATTATTATGATTTACAAAATAAAATGATGCAGCAGTAATTGCAGCAGCTGCAACTAAAACTCCAACATATTTCAATGTTTTAATCGTTTTGTATTTCTTTTTTCCTTTTACTGCACTGGCTTTGAGTGCACTCCTTTTTATGGCTTCCATTAGTAGTTCTTGTTTGGCAACTTCCTGTTGCAATTGAGTGTCTGTTTTTAATCGATTTTCAAATTCTTGAGTTTCGGCTTCGTTCAGTACCCCTCTCAAATATTTATCGATAGCGTGTATTACGGTTAATTGATTTCTCATGATATTTTTATTTTAAAGAGTGATTTGATTTTTAGCCTTTTCCATGCACTTATACTTTTGGGTACGGGCAATTCGCTCGGAGGTATAGCCCATTTCTTTGGCTATCTCTTTCATGCTAAAACTCTTATAATAAAACATCTGAAGAATCTCTTGACACTTCTTACTAATGGTGGTTAAGATATGCTCAACCTCTTTAAGCTTTATTTCATTTTCTTTGATTTTTTCAAGTTCGTCTATTTCATCTTCCAAAAAATCCAGCTCAAAATCTGCCGATTTCATTCTATTGGATTTAATTAATTCATCTTTCCACAAAAACCTCGACACACTATATAAATAAGTGCTGAGTTTGGAAGTCAATGTAAAATCTGTGGCTTTTACCT
>JBMYYT010000324.1:0-2361 GCA_049609665.1 Flavobacteriales bacterium
GAATAATCCCGACTCGGAAATGATTTTATAATTCTTTTGCAAATCATTGGAAGGACAGCTAATTGTATACCCGTCAACTCCCATTCCTTTGGTGTTTTTGACTTTAAAGTTGTTCAACTTCGCAAAATTTTCTAAAGTTTCTTTCGTAACATAGGTTTCTTTTACAACTTGAAAAGCATCAAAAAAAGCAACATCCATATTCCTTATAGGAGTTAATTCAGTAAAGGAGAGTCTATATACTTTGCCTAAACCCAATTTATTAATATGTTTTTGATTGTGAGCAGTAAATTCCAAATTTTTTTCTTGTGATAACTCATAAATATCAAAATTTACTTTTGGATAAATCCCAAATGAATGAGCAATCCGATTTTTAGTTTGGTCATTGTTATTATCAATCCCTATTCTATTTGAAATTAACTCTGCTTTTACATTTTTGAATCCACCATATTTTGACATTATTGTGCAATTAGTAGTGTCAATTTCAATTGGTAATTCCTTTTTGGGAATAGTGACCATTTTTGGCATTTCATCTTTAATATCTATAGGAATTGGTTTATATCTCAATCCATCATAAAAATGAATTGTAGTATCAATCATCGGAAGAGTTCCTAAACTTGCGAAAGATGTCCTTTCTTTTGTATTATGAAAAACTAATTTAAGTTTTTTGTTTCCTTTTTTAAGAATCAACTCATAACTACAATAATTAAGTCGAACTAACGAGAAATAATGCTTATTTTCTTTAGTAAAATAGCGCGAAATATATGATTTTTCATCAATATCTTTTCGGTAAATTTTCTTGACTAACCTTCCCTTTTTTGTCCTCAGAAAAAAAGAAACATTATACTCACATTCCGTTTGTGAAATTCCACTAAATGAAAATAAAACGCAGAAGAATATTAGGAAGTATTTTCTCATGATTCAGTATTTTCAATACTGTACACTCTGTTTTGAAAATGGTTCAACCTTAGATTAATCCCAAAATCTCATCCTCAATCTCTTGACTTTCCCAAATCTCTTCGATATTGGGTTTGTCCATTACTTTTTTCATTAAGGCATCTTGCTTCATACCCGTTTCCCAAGCTTCAGAATAAGGAATATTACTAAATGAAACCTGACTGTAAAGCGGCATCCATTTATCTGGATGAGCTTTGGAAAATTTAGCTTCTAATTTCTTTTGCAATAAAAACATAGGATCCCCCACAAAGTCTCTCATTACGTGATAGTTGTGAACTGATAAATCCTGTAATGCATCGCCATCTGGTTTTCTTAATTCGTATTCTTTAAAAACTTCTTCCCAGTTTTCGTTGTGATTTTTCATCAGATTGTACATCACGTAACAATCTTCAAAAGAGGCATTCATTCCTTGTCCATAAAATGGAACTGTGGCATGAGCGGCATCTCCAATCAAAGCCATTTTTCCACTCGTCCAAGGTTTGCATCTGATTATGGATAAGGAAGAAAGCGGGTGTTCGTGCCAATTTTCCACCAAATTCGGCATCATATCATAAAAATCTGGAAAAGTTGTTTTGAAGAAATTTTCTACATCTTGGTCATTTTTTATAGATTCAAAAGAATTTTCTCCTTCAAATGGCATAAACAACGTACAAGTAAAACTACCATCTTCGTTTGGCAAAGCAATTAACATAAATCGTCCTCTGGGCCATATATGCAAGGCATTTTTATCTATTCGATAGCTTCCATCTTCGTTGGCTGGCAATAACAATTCTTTATAACCATCGTCAATGTAATCTTGCATGTAATCAAAACGATTTTGCTTCTGAAAAGCATTGTAACGCACTGCCGAAAATGCTCCATCTGCCGCAAACACAACATCCGCAGAATCTTCAAAAGTCTCTCCTGTTTTGTAAGATTTTAAGGTTACTATTCCTGCTTTGGTATCTGCATCAATACATTTTGTATTGTAATGAATGGTTGCTCCTCCTTTTTTCTCTGCAATATCCATCATCATGGCATTCAAATGTCCTCTGGAAACCGAATAAATGGCTTCTCCATCTTTTCCGTAAGGTTGGTAAGTGAGTTCTCCATCCAAACTGTGCATAATTCTGCCTGGCATTGGAATTGCCAGTTCATCTACATCCGTGTCAATTCCTGCTGCTTTCAAAGCTGTCCAACCTCTCACAGAAAGTGCTAAGTTTATCGATTTACCCGCAGATATTTCCGCCTCGCGAATATCTGGTCTTCTTTCGTAAATCGTTACTTTATATCCTTCTTTTGCCAAGTAAACTGCCCATAAAGATCCAGCTAACCCTGCTCCTACTATTATTGCTTTTTTTTCTTTTGTCATTTTATTTCTTCAATTTTCAATCCCACAAAATACTTCTTGGTTTCTCTAATTTATCT
>JBMYYT010000325.1:0-2337 GCA_049609665.1 Flavobacteriales bacterium
GAGAAGGTAGGGAGATATGCTGCAAAATCTGCATTCAGAATCTGTGAAGCTCTTATTGCTGGTGAGGAATATGACTTGGAAAGAGATATTCAAGAAATGAGAGAAATTCGAGAAGATGAAAGATTAGGACCAAGTACAGGCTCTATTGTTGAAGAAGCAGAAAAAAGAGGAATCCCATGGATTAGATTAAATAAATACTCCTTGTGTCAATTAGGATATGGTGCTAATCAAAAAAGAATACAAGCTACTGTAACCAGTGAAACCAGTAATATTGGTGTTGATTTGGCGGGTGATAAAGAAGATACAAAATATTTATTGGAGCAAGCTGAAGTTCCAACACCAAAAGGAGAGATTATCCGAAGAGAAAGAAGCTTAAAGGAAGCTTGTAGATACGTTGGTTATCCATTAGTAATTAAACCAATTGATGGAAATCATGGAAGAGGAATTACAGTGAATATTCAAAATTATGAAGAGGCATTGGAAGCTTTTAGAGCTGCTCAAAAAGTATCAACTGCAGTAATTGTTGAGAAATACATTACTGGAGACGATTATAGATTATTGGTGATTGATAATAAATTAGTTGCAGCTGCTGTTCGAACTCCTGCTCATGTAATTGGGGATGGAAAATCTACGGTACAACAATTAGTGGATAAAGTAAATGAAGATCCGAGAAGAGGATATGGACACGAAAAAGTATTAACTGCCATTGATATCAATGAATTAACTCTTACTATTCTTAAAGGAAAAGGAATGACAGTAGATTCTGTGGTTCCAGAGGGAGAAATGTTAATCTTGAAAGATACTGCGAACCTCAGTACTGGGGGAACTGCCGAAGATGTGACAGACATTGTTCACCCATCCAATATTTTTATGGCGGAACGAATTTCTAAGATTATTGATTTGGATATTTGTGGAATTGACATCATGACAACTGACATTAGTAAACCCTTAGAAGAGACTGGCGGTGCTGTGTTAGAAGTAAATGCAGGACCAGGATTTAGAATGCACCTCGCTCCTACTTCAGGATTACCAAGAAATGTAGCAGCTCATGTGATTGACAAATTATTTCCTCCTGGGGCAACATCTCGTATTCCGATAGTTGCTATCACTGGTACGAATGGAAAAACTACGACAACCCGATTATTGTCGCATATGGCAAAAATGAAAGGATATAAAGTTGGTTATACAACCAGTGATGGTGTGTACATCCAAAACAGATTAGTAATGACGGGTGATTGCACTGGTCCGGCAAGTGCTGAATTTGTTCTAAAAGATCCAACCGTAAACTTTGCAGTGCTTGAATCTGCAAGAGGTGGATTATTGAGAGCTGGATTAGGGTTTAAAAAGTGTGATGTATCTATAGTTACTAACGTGGCTCCGGATCATTTAGGTTTAAGAGGAATACACACAGTGGAGCAATTAGCTAAAGCTAAAGGTGTTATCCCGGAAACAACACAAAAAGATGGTTATGCAATCTTAAATGCAGACGATGATTTGGTTTATGATATGCGAAGAAGTGTGGAGAGTAATGTTGCACTATTCTCTATGGATGAGAATAATAGCAGAATAAAAGCTATGCAAAGAATGGACGGTTTATGTGCCATTTATGAAAACGGGTATATAACTATTTGCCGAGGAGAATGGAAAATGAGAGTGATAAAAGCTGTGAATGTTCCATTAACCTACGGAGGAAGAGCTAAATTTATGATTCAAAATGTATTGCCAGCAGTATTGGCTTGTTATGTACGTGGATTTACTATTGATGATATCAAAACCTCTTTAGAAAGCTTTATTCCATCTGCATCTCAGACTCCAGGAAGATTGAATTTATTTCACTTTAAGGATTTTGATATTCTATTGGATTATGCTCACAATGCGGCAGGAATGAGAGCTCTGCAGCAATTCACAGATAATCTTGAAGCTACTGTAAAAGTAGGAATCATAGCAGGAATAGGTGATCGAAGAGTTGAAGATAATAACGAAATGGGGTCAATTGCAGCTGAAATGTTTGATGAAATCATCATCAGACAAGACAAGCGATTGAGAGGAAAAACTGAGGAAGAATTGATAAAAATGTTGGATGATGGAATTAAAATGAAAGATCCCAATAAAAAGACCACTATTATTCCATCAGAAAGTGAAGCAATAAAATTTGCTGTGAAAAATGCAAAAAAAGGTTCATTAATCATTCTTTGTAGCGATGTGGTGCCCGATGCACTTGAGTTAGTTAAAAAATTAAAAGAAGAGGAAGCAGCAAAATTTTATGAATAAATCGGATTATCTAAACATAACTAAGGAAGTTTTATTTGAGAAGATTAATGTAATTGAAGAAGCATT
>JBMYYT010000326.1:0-2321 GCA_049609665.1 Flavobacteriales bacterium
ACTAATTTAGATTCGGCAAATTGTTCAGAGGTAACGACAGGTGCTGTTTATGGATCTTCTTTTGCAAATCTTATAAACTCTGGTTCAGGTCACAAAAGATTCACAACACAACCTGTAACTTTAGTAGGGGGAAAAACTTATAAAGTTGAATATTGGGTTGCTGGATTGCAAGGAGATATGCGATTAGCATTTTATGATGGTACAAACGGTAATTATTTATACCCTAATGGATACAATACATTAAGCTCTGCTGCACTTGTTAAATTAACAGATTCTATCACCGTGCCAGCAACTTGTACTTCAGGAGAATTTATTTTTTCTTTTAGAAGCACATCTGCTTTGGGTGTAGGCATGGATTCTGTAAGTATAATGGAATTAGGAGGAACTACTCCGCCACCGCCACCTGGAAGTTATTCAGTAAGATCTATTTATGAAATTCAATATACTACTGCTTCAAATGGAGATTCACCTTTTGAAGATTCATTAGTTGAATTAACAGGTGTTGTAACAGGAGTATCAACAGATACAAGAACAAAAGGTTATTTTATTCAGGATTCTGCAAGTGCTTGGAATGGAATATTTATCAATGACGGAGTAGGAACTCCGGTTAGAGGAGATAAAGTAACTGTAAGAGGTGAAGTAAAAGAAAATTTTGATAACACTCAATTAATGTCTGTAGATACTATGATTATAGTTTCTTCTGGAAATTCTGAACCAACCCCAATTAATGCAAATAGTACTGCAGCTGCTGATGAAAAGTACGAAGGAGTTTTGCTTAAAGTTTCTGCAACAATGTGTGTAGATACTGTTGTAAGATTTGGAGAATGGTTTATAGCTGGTTCTGCTGCTGATACATTAATGGTGGATGACTTATTACTTTCAACGACATATAATCCAGTATTGTATCAAGGTTATGATGTTACAGGGGTTTTATTTTATTCTTTTAGAAATTTTAAAATTGAGCCAAGAGATTCAACGGATATTGTTCAAAATATAGCTGTATCGTTAATCGAAAATAACGAGACATTAACTATCAACTTATATCCTAATCCAGTTCAGAATGTATTTACACTTTCAGGTGTTGATTTAAAGAGAGCTGAAATTTTTACAACTACAGGTAAATTGGTAAGAACTCTTTCTTTAAACTCAATTAACACTGTTGATGTGAATGATTTAAGAAGTGGAGCATATATCATTAAAGTTTATGATAACTCAAATAAATTTGCAATTTCAAGATTTATTAAACAATAAGAATATTTAGTTCTTTTTAAAAAAGTGCTTGTGGATAACACAGGCACTTTTTTTATGGAAAAGAGTATGGAACTGTTAACTTTGGGTATGAAAGTTTTCAAATTTGGAGGAGCATCGGTAAAGGATGCTAATTCAGTAAAAAATATAGCCAAAATTCTTACGAATCACTCTGATGAGAAGCTGATTGTGATTATTTCTGCCATGGGGAAAATGACCAATGGGTTTGAGTGGCTTATTAATTCTTTCTGCTACAACAAGTCCAAAGTTAAAGAATCATTGAATGCTATAGTTGATTTTCATAACCATATTCTTTGGGAGTTATTTCCTGATAAATCTCATAAGGTTTATTTAGCGGTTAATGAGTTGTTTTACCAAATAGAAGAGTTATTAGAAAAAGATTATAATGGTTTCTACGATGAAACTTACGATAGTTTTGTTGGCTATGGAGAGTTAATTTCTACAACAATAATTAGTCATTATTTAAATTCTCAAAAAATTAATAATCAATGGATTGATGCCAGAAAAGTGATTAAAACTAATTCGGATTATCGTCAAGCCAAAGTGAATTGGGAGAAGACTCAATCAAATATTCAAGAACTAAATTCTTCACTTATTATTTCTCAAGGTTTTATTGGCAGTAATCAATCCAATGAAATGACAACCTTGGGAAGAGAAGGTTCTGATTTTTCTGCTGCGATATTTGGATATTGTACTCATGCAGAAAGTGTTACGATATGGAAAGATGTGGCGGGCGTGTTGAATGCTGACCCTAAACAATTTCCTGATGCTACTAAAATTGATAAACTTTCCTATCGCGAGGCAATAGAATTAAGTTACTACGGGGCAACTATCATTCATCCAAAAACCATTAAACCACTTGAGAACAAAGAGATTCCTCTTTATGTTAAATCTTTTTTGAATCCCTCAGAAGAAGGAACTGTGGTTCAAAAGTTAAGAGAATTTGATGGATTGAAACCTTCTTATATTTTTATTAAAGATCAAATATTGGTTTCAATCTCTCCAAAAGATTTTTCTTTTATAGCCGAGGATAACATGAGTTTTATTTTTGA
>JBMYYT010000327.1:0-2316 GCA_049609665.1 Flavobacteriales bacterium
GACTCAGCCTTAATTACTTTCACAACTGGCAGTACCGGAACTCCAAAAGCTGCCAATCGAACTCATGGATTCCTTAAAGAACAATTCGATGCGTTGATTGATGAAATAGAACCCTCATCAACAGACATTGACATGCCGGTTTTGCCTATTGTACTTTTTGTAAACTTGGGAATAGGGTGTACTTCTGTGATTGCTAAAGTTAAAATGAAGAAGCTCCACAAGCTGAAAACAGAAAGGTTAATCAATCAAATAAAAGCTAATAACGTATCAAGAATTACTGCTTCACCTTCTTTAATTAACAAGCTAAGTGAGTTTGTTCTGGAGAAGAAAACTCCCTTGAGTAGTATTCAAAAAGTCTTTACAGGTGGAGGGCCAGTTTTTCCTGATGAGGCTGGATTGTATCTGAAAGCATTTCCAAATGCAAAAACAAAAATTGTATATGGATCAACAGAGGCTGAACCAATTAGTTCAATTAATGCGGAAGAGCTTGTTTCAACTCTAATTGACAAAGGATTAGCTGTGGGTAATCTTTATCACAAAACCCATTTAAAGATTATTCCTTTTGAGGACAATATTATTTCTGTTAAATCAGATCATGAACTTGAAAAAAGGGAATTAGAAAGTGGTAAAAAAGGAGAAATAATTGTAGCTGGAGATCATGTATTAAAAAGTTATTTCAATAATCAAAAAGCATTTGAGCGAAACAAAATTGTAACCAATGAAACCACTTGGCACAGAACTGGAGATAGTGGTTTTATACAAAATGGAAAACTTTACTTGATAGGAAGGTGCGAACAAATTATTGAACAATACGGAAAGACTTATTCCCCATTTGTAATTGAACACCAATTAAAGCAAATTGAAGGAATAGAAATTGGGACTCTTTTATTGATAAATGACCAACTAACTCTTATTGTTGAGTCAAGTTCGTCTATTACAACTCTAACCGAAAAATTAGCAAGTTTGGAATATGACCAGCTTAAAGTTTTGAAAAAAATCCCAAGAGACACAAGACACAATACTAAGATTGATTATGGGAAGTTGAAAGAAATTACTTAGTCTACTTTCACGTTTTTAGCCAACGCTTTGGTTTTTTCTACCAATTCTTCCATATCACATCCTATTTTATCGTAAGCTAAAGCAACCGCCATTCTTCTGTATGGACGAGTAACTTGTTTTCCAAAAATTTTGATGTCGGTATAAGGTTGTTGAAGTGCTTCTTCTACTCCTTCATAAACAGGATTCTCTCCATGTTCTTTAGCAAGAATTACAGCACTCACTCCTGCTTGTAATTGTTTTATTTCTGGAATTGGAATTCCCATTATGGCTCTAAAATGCAATTCAAATTCATTAAAATTTTGAGTGTTAGCCAAAGTTACCATCCCTGTATCGTGAGGTCTTGGAGAAAGCTCAGAGAAATATACCTCGTCTTTGGTTAAGAAAAACTCTACTCCCCAAATTCCAGCTCCACCCAATTCTTGAGTTACTTCAGCAGCCATTCGTTGTGCCATCTCAAGCAATGAATTATCCACTGCTGCTGGTTGCCAACTTTGTTGGTAATCTCCTCTTTCTTGCACATGCCCTATGGGAGGGCAAAATAATGTGTTTCCGTTCTTTTGAGTTACCGTAAGTAAAGTAATTTCCGATTCAAACGGAACAAATTCTTCTACAATCACTTCAATTAAATCACCCCGAGAACCCTGCACAGCATATTTCCATGCTTTCTCAATATCTTCTTCCGTTTTAATAACCGATTGTCCTTTTCCTGAGGAAGACATCAAAGGCTTAACCACACAAGGCATTCCCAATTTGTCAACCGCTTGTTTCAACTCCTCCCCAGAAGTGGCATAAAAATAAGTAGCTGTTTTAAGCCCTAATTTTTTAGCCGCTAAATCTCTTATTTCTTTACGGTTCATAGTGTAATTAGCTGCTTTTGCACTTGGCACCACAGTAATTCCTTGTTTTTCGTAATCGTAAAATCTTTCCGTTCGAATAGCTTCAATTTCAGGCACAATAAAATCAGGAGAATGTTTGGCTACGATTCTATCTAATTCTTCGCCATCCAACATATCAATTACTTCCTGTAAATCTGATACTTGCATAGCCGGAGCATTTTCATAACTATCTACTGCAATTACTGTCTGTCCCATTCTTTGGGCTGCAATTGCAAATTCTTTTCCTAACTCCCCGGAGCCTAATAACATGATTTTGTTAGCCATTGATTTTGTTTTTTGTAAAACTAATAATTTTTTAAAACAAAATGCGACTCCCTCTATGATAGGAAATCGCATTTGTTACGAGGAGATAAGATTTAAT
>JBMYYT010000328.1:0-2308 GCA_049609665.1 Flavobacteriales bacterium
TTTTAGGTATTTCTATTGGCTTATTGGTTTTTGGAATTTCTAAAAAACTTGGATTAAAATTGGATGCAATTAAATCTGTCTAATTATTGAAACATGAAAAACATAATATTCTTTACTATAACCTGTATAATTATTTCAAGTTGTAAAAAAGACATGGGACATTATGATGAGTTTATAATTATGAATAATTCAACACACAAAGTGAGTTACACTATTTATAACATGAATTCAAGAGTATCATCTTATCAGGATTCTACATTAACCTTAAAACCTGAACAATCTAAGATATTTTGTGAAGATTCAAGATTTAAAGGAGGTGGAGAACTTAAAGAAGATTATACCATCCCTCCACCACCATTCTTTGCTGATTCAATAAGAGTTTGCTATGATGATACAATTTGTATAACGCATAAAATGATTACTGGAATACCTCCAGAAAATAATATATTTATCGGACAATCTTGGATTTCCAATAGTATTGGTAAAAATCAAATTAGGCACACCTATTCCTTTACGATTGCAGACTATCAGGAAGCGTTAGATAACCAATAATAATAAAATAACGAAGTAATAGAAAAGTTACTCCTCCCTCATTTTAAATCCTTCCTTCTGCTTAATTGCTACAATTCCTGGAAGCTCTTTTCCCTCCAAATATTCGAGCATTGCTCCACCTCCTGTTGAAACATAACTCACCTCGTTTCCAAGATTATATTTATTTATCGCAGCCACAGAGTCACCTCCACCAATTAGTGAGTAAGAACCTTTTTTTGTCGCTTCTACAACACTTAATGCAATTGCCTTTGTTCCTTTTTCAAAATTGCTCATTTCAAAAACTCCCATTGGACCATTCCACAAAATAGTAGCCGAGTTTATCACTACTTCCTTGAATGCTTCAATTGACTTATTTCCAATATCTAATCCCATCCAGTTATCTGGAATTTCAGAAATACCACATTCATCAATATTTGCTTCATTACTAAATTTATCGGCAATTACAGTATCTGTTGGGATGTGTAAATTTACGCCTTTAGCATTTGCCTTTTCAATAATATTCAAAGCAGTCTGAATTTGATTATCCTCTACCAACGAACTACCTATTCTTCCACCTTGAGCCTTAATAAATGTATAACTCATTCCCCCCCCAATGATTATATCAGTTACGGTATCCATCAAGTTTTCTATCACATTTATTTTCCCAGAAACTTTCGCACCCCCAATAATTGCAGTAAACGGTTTTTGTGGATTAGAAAGCACCTTCTCTAAACTATTAATCTCATTTTCAAGTAAATTTCCAAAAGACTTATTTCCTGTGAAAAAATTAGCTACCATAGTTGTTGAAGCATGAGCTCTGTGTGCTGTGCCAAAAGCATCATTAACATAAAAATCACCTAATTTGGAAAGCTCTTCAGCAAAATAAAGATTTCCAGCTGTTTCGTGCTTATAGAACCTTAAATTTTCTAATAACAAAACCTCACCAGACTTTAGTGAATTTGACATTTCTTGTGCTTTTTCACCAATACTATCTTCACAAAACTTAACTTCAGTTTTAAGTAAATCTCCTAAATGAGCCACGATATGTTTTAGTGAAAACTTTTCTTCAAAACCCATTTTAGGCCTTCCTAAGTGCGACATTATTATTGCACTTCCTCCATCTTTTATAATTTTATTGAGAGTAGGTAGGGCAGCTCTCATTCTTGTGTCATCCGTTATTTCAAAAGTTTCGCTATCCAGTGGCACATTAAAATCTACTCTAACTAATACTTTTTTATTAGAAAAATTAAGTTGGTGAAAAGACATAGTAATTTGTTTTTTTGGTTTAACTAAAAAGAGGCATTTACGTTATGTAAATACCTCTTTATTTAATTGATTATTTTATTTAAGGACATCCCGAGTTTTCAATTTTACCTGGAGTTCTTGGACATTTATCAGTAAAGTCACTTACTCCATCTTTGTCTGCATCAGGGAGCAAACTTGGAACAGCATCTTGATAAAAGCTTAATGGCATTACACCTGCTCGTCTTGTTTTGATAACATTATTGATGTCTCCTCTAATAATACCACCAAAATCACGGTCATCGTAAACGGCTTTCTTAAATTTCTCTACAAGTTGCATATAACCATCTGGATTAAGATTCTTGATGTCAAATTTACTATCGCCTGAACCTTGTTTCAAAGCTTCAAAATGATTTAAGAAACCACCTATCTCTTGATACATAGTCATTATATAATCTTGATTTTGTTTTGCAAAATAAGTCGGTTAAACAACCTTTGTTTGGAGGTTTGAATTTGACGACTATTTCCAGTAATT
>JBMYYT010000329.1:0-2262 GCA_049609665.1 Flavobacteriales bacterium
TTGGAAATGGAGCAACATTAAAATGGCATTGGACTAATCCCCAAACAGGGCAAGGAAGTATTTGGGACACAACCTTAACAAAAGGAGGATATGAAAATTTCATTTTAACAGAAGCTGTTCCTTTACTTAACCACACAAACTATAGCGATACTTATCGCTATACGGATAGTTTTTGCAGTTTTGCAAACACACATAATCCGAATATTCAATACTATTTGTATGAAACTTGGCATTGTATTAATAGCGGAAATGGAAGTACAAGCGGTTCCGGAGGTTATCCCTGCAGCTGGGATGCAGGTAGCACTGTTAATTGGAGAACAAGACTCGATAATGATTTAACACAATGGGAAACCATTGCAGACAGTATCAATCTAATTCACACTAAACCTATGTTAATAATCCCTGGAGGTCAAGCCTTAGCTCGATTGTCTGATAGTATTGACAGTGGCTATGTTCCCGGATTAGATTCGGTATTCGAGTTATTTACAGATGAACATCATTTAGATTTAAGAGGAAATTATTTTATTGCTTGCGTCATGTACTCCGTAATTCATGGACAATCACCTGTTGGTTTACCTAATCGATTAACCTCTCAATATGGAACTTTGGTTTCAACTTATCCTACACCAGCTCAGGCTCTTGCTTTTCAAGAAATTGCTTGGCAAACAGTATGTGATTATCAAAGAGATGGAGTGTCTTGTTCTCCAACATCTCTATCCAAAAACTTACCAAATATTACTGTAAATATTTATCCTAATCCTTCAAATGGAATATTTACTCTTTCTTCTAATAAGAATATCAATCATATAGAAGTAATGAATATTCAAGGTAAAAAAGTATTCAATCAAGCCGATATCTCAAAAGAAATTCAATTAAATCATCTCCCGAAAGGAATTTATTTTATCTCTATTTATACAGATGAAAATCAAATGATTACTAAAAAAATTGTCATTCAATAATCACTTAAACAACCACTATTATGAAATTAATCAAATTAAAATCAGCACTACTATTAGCTCTTATAATTATAACTTCTTGTAAGAAAGAGGACGATCCAATACCTGCTGGGGATGGAACAGCTCCTGAAATTATCAGTACCGATATTACCTCTACAAGAACCTTGACAAACCGTGTAGCGGACTCTACCATAGCAGATTATTGTATAACCGATTTTATTTCCATAAGAAACGGAGCAGGTCTAATCATTGAACCAGGAGTTACTATTGAATTTACCTCAGATGCAGGAATCTCCGTAGGTACTTATACAGAAGCAGGTTATCTTGATGCTGATGGAAGTTTTGCACAGAAAATAACTTTTACTGGAAAAACTAAATCTCCAGGTTTTTGGCGAGGAATTTCAGTTGCTCCTACAAATAGAGACGTTCGAAACTTAATAGACAACAGTATCATCGAATATGCAGGAAGCTCAGTTTTAAATACTACTTCTGCTGGTTTTGGCTATAAATCTGCTATTGGTGTAGGGGCATCTTCGGGAAATGTAGGTTTAATTAGTATCAAAAATTCAATTATCAAAAATAATGCAGGAAAGGGATATTCTTGTAAAATGAATTCAGGACTTAATCAATTTTTTAACAATAAATTCATTAATAATGCAGAAGAAGCAATTTTCATGGGAGTAAATGGATTCTCCAAAATTGATTTGGTAACAACCTTTTCAGGAAACGGATTTGATGGAATTTATCAAGATGATTATCACTCCTCAATTGAGCCTATTTTAGATGCAAGTACACACACTTGGGCAAATAAAAATGGTTCATATTTTCTTTCTCGAGGAATTAGATTATGGAATGATTCAGCAACATTACATCTTGACTTTGGTGTAGAAATAATAATGGGAGTAAATAAGATGATTCATTGCAGAAAAGGAACTTTTACTGCCATTGGACAACTTGGAGTGAATAGAATTACCATAAAAGGAGAAACTTCTGGAGTCTCTTCTTGGAAAGGAATTTTTATAGAGTCTAACGCCAATAATTTAATCAGAAATTGTGACATAACCGAAGGAGGAAGTCAAGTGTTCCTAACAAATGGATGTAATGGTAGAGCCAACATAGGAGTTTTTTATTGGGCTGGTAGTGCTGGCAAAGTTACTGTTAGAGATTGTGCTTTTAGATACAGTGGAGGTTGTGGAATCTATAATGAGACTTTTTCAACAACTCAGCATGGTGATTTAACTCAATCTGGAAACTCTTTTTATGGAAATGCCGGTTCTAACATTTGTAATTAATTCAATTTTAGCAA
>JBMYYT010000330.1:0-2249 GCA_049609665.1 Flavobacteriales bacterium
TAGAAACTTATGGAACTTCTAATGTGGATTTGACGGATGGAGAAATCTCTAAAAAAGTAGAAGAACTGTTTGATATGAGACCTTATTTCATTGAGCAAAGATTGAAATTAAGAACTCCTATTTATTCTGAAACTGCTGCTTATGGTCACATGGGAAGAACTCCAGAAATCAAAACAGTATCATTTACTTCTCCAAATGGGGAAACAGTATCACAAGAAGTAGAAACATTTACTTGGGAGAAATTGGATTATGTGGATAAAGTAAAATCTGCTTTTGGATTATAAAAAATAATACATGAACTTATTAAAAATTACAATGGCTACTTTAACAGTAGCCATTTTTGCTTTCGGATGTAAGGAAAGTAGGGAAGAAAAATCATTTTCGAATAATTCTCCTATAACGGAGAGCACTATTTTTGGGTAGATTCAATTACCGAGTTAGACGACACACAATATCCTGATAATCCAGATATTTCAATAAGAAGTATTTTAGACGGAACTTTTTCTCATTCTAAGATAAGTTTTGAGAAAAATAATTTGGGGTATGACATGGTTATTTATCCAAACAACATCTCAACCGACACTGTTGTATTAACCGATTTACAATTGAAAAAATTCATTCCATCAGTTCCAACTCATGTTAAGAAAGATGAATACCTAACCAAAATTGGAATTATAAATCAAGAGTGGAACAGAATGCAAGTTAACTTCCAAGAAGGACAATTTGCTATAAATGGGAACAACTTGGAGTCGCAGAAAGTGACAAGAATTGATGTTGCAAGAAACTGCATTAATGCTTATTTGTGGGAATTGATATTTTACACCAACGAAGATGGAAACAACAAACCAGTTTATCACGGTTGGTTTAATTTTCCGAAAAAGTTGTATTCAAAATTATTTGAAGAAAAAAATGAATTGAAATATGCTGATTATCAGGAGTCCTTGGAAGAGTGGATTTTTCCTGGGAGCGAGCATTTAGACTTAAAAATTCTACGAGATGACTTAATGGGAGTGAGAGTTGATTTTGAAAATCATGATAATGAATATTATCCAGAAATTGGAGAAAGGAAAAAGAAGAAGATGAATATATTATTCCCTAAGCATGTTCATACCATTGATGATTTTTTAACGGATAGCACAGAATACGCAACTTTTTCTCCACCAGGATGTTACAACCAATCTCAACCCAGAAAAACACAATTACATAGACTCTCTGGTTTGAAAGAAATTCTTTACTATAAGGTGGAAATTAAGAATACAAATAAAGATGTTCTGACCGAATTAACATTGAGGTTTGAAACTCCCACAGACACCACGCTTTTTATTGTAGGCGGAATTAATGTGGATAGCCTGCCTGTTTTGTCGGTTGAGAATTCAAAAAACGGATATCAAATGCCAATGGGAATTGGGAATTATTCATTTTACCAAAATTATGCTGAGATTGAAAAAGTAAATCAGTTGGAAAGTCCGTATTACGCTTTTTTATTGGATGAAAACGGAAATTGGTTGGATAGTCACGAAATAGGAATTGATGGACCTCTCATGCATTTGGATAAAGAGGGAAATCTTCATTTTTGGATTTTATCTTTTGAAAGACATTGCTTTGTTGGGCATTATGTGATTAAAATGTGATGGTAATTTGAATAAGAAGATACCTATAGTATTGAGGTTTTCTAAAAAGAAAGCTAAAAGTAAAATGTTTGAAATGGCTTTTTACGCTTTGATTATGCTTTTAACTTCTTTCTTTTTATCAGCCGGAGATTTTAGTAAATTGGCTTTCGTTTTTTCAGTTGTTTCAATAGTTGTTCTCTTGCCAATGCTTATTCTTCATTTGAACTATTTGAAACACGACAAAGGCAAAAAGGTCATTTTTGATTATCCTAATAATTCGTTTAAAGTATTTAAGAATGGAAAGTTTACTTCCGAAATAAAAATTAGTGAGATAAAATTGATTACCCATAATATTGGAACTGTGAATTCAAATTATAGGAAGCTACCTCATATGGATTATTATTACTATAAAATTTGTACTAAGACAGAAGTTTTTGTTTATACGAGTTTCACAGAAAGCACAAAATTTTATTTTCAGTCAAACGCAAAGTCAAAATTTAGTTTTTTTAATCTTATTAATTTTAATCGAATTTAATTCAAATATCTTTTTTAATAAATCATATTCAATTCCTTTAATATACTTTTCATTTAAAACATAAGGAGCTTTTGAAGTAGTTAAAGCAATATTAATTTCTTTTT
>JBMYYT010000331.1:0-2228 GCA_049609665.1 Flavobacteriales bacterium
TTAAAAAAATCATTACTCTTGTTTATCCAAGAGCTCTTTTAATTTTCTTTCGTCCTCAGCATCTAACTTAACTCCTTTGTCCTTGCCTCCAAAAACCGCAAACTGCAGATATCTTTTTGGGTGAGTTTTAATATTGTTCACCAAACGCTCAGTTTCTTCAAGCATTTCATTCATATTATTCACCAACTCATCCGAGTAAATTAATTGATGAGCTGTACCATCTCCTTCATTGATAGCCTCCATCATTTTTGTTACTTCAGCCAAGGCAGCCTTTGTTTCTGCAACCGTTCCTGCAATATCGACTCCTTTTAAAGAATCCGAAATTTCAGAGAAATTAGCAATTAAATTTGTGACTTTTGCATTACTATTTTTGAGGTTTTCAGTAATTGAAGATACATTGGCAAGTGTATTTTTAATGTCAGCCGAACTTCCTTTTACCACATTATCAACACTTTTCACAGTTGAATTAAGCGTATTGACAGTGGATTTTAAAGAACTCATCATTCTTCTTAAATTCTCTCCGTCAGTCCCAAGAACAGTATCAATACTGGATAGTGATTTGTTTAATTTATTTAGAAGGGCATTCACTTTCGTTTCAATTGGCACAATACGCTGAGTAGCCATTTCAGTTATTCCAAATTTATAATCAGGCATTATCGTATCCCCATCCTTTAAAAGACCAATACTGTCTTTACCAAGTATAATTTCCACACTGCTTTCACCCAATACAGTAGTTTCGAGTTTTGCTTTGGAATCCGATGGAATTTTCAACCCTTTTAGCGAAACATTTAGCACTGTAATCCAGTGCTGTTCCTCATTCATCATATTCTCCATTACAACACCTATTTTACTTCCTTCGTAAGTCACTGGCGAACCTGGAACAAGTCCTTGAACTCCATTTTCATAAGTTACATAAAATGTTCTGTTACTATTCAGAAAGTTTTTTCCCTTCAAAAAATCAATCCCAAACAACAATAGCGCTATGGCTATCACAACTGTTAATCCAATAAGAAATTCTTTTTTATATTTCAAAATAAATAGTTTTAGTTTACTTTTTTGAGAGTTTAATTGCTTCTTGCAAATTTACTCTTTTTCCATTTACAAACCCCATTACAAAAGCATCTTTATATCCTTTTGATTTTGCGATTTTTAAGGACTTTTTTATCGAAGCGTAAGAGTTTGTAGCTCCATAATAATACCGATAATATTTTCCATCTTTTTTTAGTTCTACATTTCTCAATCCTTTAAAATTATAGGACTTAGGTTCAATTTTGTTCGTAGAGGATGCCAACTGAATTTTAAAAACTACCTTTGAGTTAGAGACTGTTTTTTTAGGTTTCCTTGACGGCTTTGCATCAGAAGATATGTCTTTGTACTGTTTGTCTCTCTTTTTCTTATACGTTTTAAAAGCATTATAAATTGCTTGAGCCATTTTTTGTTGGTTGGCGCTCTTTTTCAAATATTCATTTTCTTTGGCATTGGTCAAAAATCCAGTTTCTATAAGTACACTGGGCATTGTAGTCTTGTACAACACTACAAATCCAGCTTGTTTCACTCCCCTATTCTTTCTTCCTATTTTTTTAAATTCTTTCTGGATTTCACTTGCAAAACTAATGCTTTGATTTAAATAGGCACTCAGCTGCATAGTCCTGGCAATAAGTTTCTCAGGAGTAATTTTATGGTATTTATTCTTTCTATTTTCCTCTAATTCAATCACTGAGTTTTCTCTATTCGCAATTTCCTGTTGCTCATCAGTTTTATGTAATCCCAAAACATAAGTTTCGGTTCCATAAGGAGTTGACTTTTTATTGGCATTAGCGTGAATACAAATAAACAAATCAGCATTTTTAGTATTAGCAATTTTTGCCCTGTTATCTAACGTTACGAATTTATCCGTTTTTCGAGTATAAATAACTTTCACATCCTTATCCTTAGTTTCAATGAGTTTACCAAGTTTTAATGCAATATTAAGAGCAATAGTTTTCTCCTTTGATCCTTTGCCTGAGCATCCATGATCATGACCTCCGTGTCCTGCATCAATGACAACTTTATTAAACTTATTTCCTTGAGCAAAAAAGTTACATTGAAAAAAAAGAATGGTAATCACAAGAAAAACTCCCTTTATGCGTTTGTGCATAAATCCTGGAGTATTCGGCTGCGTTATTTCAAAAAACATAGTTTTTAGATTAACTTTGTAAATTATATTCAACATAGGATAAAACAAATTT
>JBMYYT010000332.1:0-2219 GCA_049609665.1 Flavobacteriales bacterium
CTCCGCTGGAAACCTTGTCTGGGCTAAACAAATCGGAGGAAGTAATTATGAGCAAGCATGGAACATACACACTAATAATTCTTCGGTTTATTTGACAGGTAATTTTCAAGGAACAACGGATTTTGACCCAGGTGCAGGAACTGCAAACCTAACTGCAGCGGGATCTGTGGATGCTTTTGTTGCTCGTTATGATGCAAACGGTAATTACATTTGGGCAAGAAAGTTTGAAGGTACTGGAGTTGAGCAAGGAAAGTGGGTTACTACGGATAATGCCGGGAATGTTTATTCTACAGGAGAAATAATGGCAACAACTGATTTTGACCCAAGTGCCGCAGCTGCAAATCTTACTTCAAATGGAAATGCAGATACCTACTTGTCAAAATTAGATTCAAATGGAAATTACGTTTGGGCAAAAAGTTTTGGGGGTACTCTTGGAGATTTTTCAGCTTCAGTTCATGCTGATAATACTGGAGATGTTTATCTAATGAATATATTTAGAGGAACGGTGGATTATGATCCAAATGGTGGAGTTAGCAATTTAACTTCTAATGGTCAATATGATATTGCAATTGGAAAGTATTCCAGTGCAGGAAACTTGATTTGGGCAGAAGGAATAGGTGGGACAGCCTCTGAAGTTGTTAATAGTGGTCATTTAGACCAAAGTGGAACGATTTATTTAGCAGGTTATTCAACTGGGACTTCAGATTATGACCCTTCAAGAGATTCATTAGTTTTAGCTACATCTGGATTAAGAGATATTTTAGTAGCAAAATACAATCAAATTACCATTATTAATGATACTGTATGTGACCAATATGTTTCAGCATCAGGGAAAATTTTCACCTCATCAGGTATCTATTATGATTCAATAAATAACTCTGCTGGTTGTGATAGTATTATAGAATACGATTTGGTGATAAATTACAGCTTTAGAGATTCTATAACCGATACGGTATGTGATAGCACAATCTGGAGAGGGATGAGTTTAACAAGTTCAGGTGTTTATAGAGATACAGTTCCAGCAAGTTGTGATTCTGTTTTTATTTTAAATTTACATGTAGATTCAACAACAAGAATTACTATTGACACTATTCTTTGCCCCGGTGATACTTTAACTTTACTGAGCGGAATCAAAGTATTTGCCTCTGGAACTTACAATGATACTATTGTTACAAATGCGGGTAATAGAGTGGTCAATAATGTGTTGTTTTATGAAAATTTTGAGGGCGGATCGCATCAGTTTACTTTAAACACTAACGATTTACTGAGCATCACCCCAGGAACCAATGATAATGCTTGGATAGTTAATGACAGTTATCAAGGCGGATCATTTTTGATGCTGGGAGTTTTTCCTGTTACTGTTCCTAATACACCAAATCAGAATACACTTGTTACAGGAGATACTAACAGTAAATATTTGCATATTTATTCCAAATTGGCAGCAGCATCTTCAGCTTCCATTACAAATTGTAATTATATTGATTCTTCTTTAGGAGATTTGTCAATAGGTCAAAATGGAATGAATTTCAGTAAGATGACTTCGGACATTAGTACCATAGGTAGAACTAACGTTTCTTTTAATTTTTATTATTTATGCGGAGGTTCTTGGGGAAGAATTTATTACAGTATTAACGGAGGAGTTAGTTGGGTTCCTGCAGGAACCTTTAATAGCAGTACTTGGACCAGTTTTACTTCTTCAAACTCTGTTTATGATAATCAAGCTACATTAAGATTTGGTGTTGCTTTTGATAATAGAGATGGTATAACAACAGATCCTGCCTATGGTGTTGATGAAATTTCGATAAGAAGTATTGATACTGTCCCAAATTTAAGTTGTGATAGCATAATCATTTATAATGTAATTGCTCCACCGATTAACGATACGGTATTGTATGACACCATATGTGCAAATGATTCCTATGTTTTACCAAATGGACTAACTCATAATGGTTCAGGCACTTATAGAGATACAATTATCGCTTCAACTGGTTGTGATAGTATTAGAATTTTAAACTTAATTGTTAACGATACATCTTCTTCGATTCAAACTTTAATAGCTTGCGATAGTTTTGTAAGTCCTTCAGGAAAAATATGGAAAACTTCAGGTATTTATTATGATACAATTGCAAATTCAGTAGGTTGTGATAGTTTGATGACCTTTAACATTTCAGTAAACAAAAATTTTAGAGACACTTTAGATATTATTTTGTGTGATAGCA
>JBMYYT010000333.1:0-2181 GCA_049609665.1 Flavobacteriales bacterium
ACACAGATTTTTTGAAATTAGCTGAATCCATTATACCTATTAGTTTCATGTCACTGCTGCCAGGTTTGCTATTCCCCGCAGTTTCTATTTTCAGTATTTTTAATTCCAACCAATTTAGAATCGGATTTTCAAGGAATGTCAAATCTTGTATGTTCTCAAGCGGTATAGTTTTTTCGACTTTAAAAAACACTCCTTTCTTAAATTCAAGATGATTCTCTGTTAATTTGCAGCTTAAACTTTTATGATATCGTTTACCAATATAATTACCAAGTCCTAATAACCAAACAATTAACAAAGGAATTCCAATAAAACTAACTATAAGAACAAAGCATCCCAATAACAGGACGTAGTTCTTTATTTTTGGATTAAAATCTGCTTTTTTAATTATTAGAGGCTCATTATTCATATCCGATAGTTTTGCACATCAAGATACAAATGATTTTACCTTTTGAAAAATTTAGCTTAAAGCAGTTTTTCTATTTCAGAAGTTAATTCTTCAGGAGTGGTTTGTGGGGAAAATCGTTTTACTACTTTTCCGTTTTTATCAATAAGGAATTTCTCGAAGTTCCATCTTATGTTATTGTCCTCTTCGATAGGCTGTTCGTTTTTTAGAAAAGAATAAATTGGGTGAGCATTTTCACCATTTACGTCAATTTTTTGTGTGAGTTCAAAAGTAACTCCATGATTAATTTTGCATGTTTCTACCATTTCTTCATTACTCAGAGGTTCTTGACCACCAAACTGATTACAAGGAAATCCAATTACTTTCAATCCTTTGTCTCCGAATGTGTTGTGCAATTCCTCTAAGCCTTCGAATTGAGGAGTTAATCCGCATTGTGTAGCCGTATTGACAGCCAAAATTACATTTCCTTCATAATCCTTCATGGATTTAGTTTCTCCAGAAGGAGAGTTGTATTCATACGAATAAAGGGTAGTGTTTGAAGTTGAATTCATAGTTTTTTCTGTGTTTATTGAGTTATTATTTTGAGTAGAATTATCTGTGTTTTCATTTGAAGTACAAGAAAACAAAGTCAAACTGACTGCAAGTAATGTGATAAATTTCATTGTTATTAGGTTTTTAAAACTTTGATAATATGTGGTTCGATCTGAGCAGGTTTTATTTTCGGAGAAAAACGTTTTACTGGGTTTCCATTTCCATCAATCAAGAATTTTTCGAAGTTCCACTTAATTCGACTTGAGAATAAACCAGACTTCAATTTACTTTTCAGGTATTTATAAACAGGATGAGCTTTGCTGCCATTTACATCAATTTTCTCCATTAGCTGAAATGTAACTCCGTGGTTTATTTGACAGGTTTCCTCCATTTTATCGTTGTCCACTGGTTCTTGTCCTAAAAACTGATTGCAAGGAAAACCAATAACAACCAATCCTTTATTTTGATATGTTTGATGGAGTTTTTCTAATCCTGTAAATTGAGGAGTTAATCCACATTTAGTTGCGGTATTTACCACCAATACTGTCTTTCCTTTAAACTCCTCCATCGAAATGGATTCGCCATTTGGTTTGTTTGCTTCAAAATTGTGAAATGTCATAGTCTATTTTTTCTTTTTCAAAATTAGGAATTAACTGATTCGCATTCCATTTTTTACAGGTTTATCTGATGATAATAAAGTGACTTCTTTGTTCTCTCCCACAGCACCTAAAACCAAACACTCACTTTGGATGTTAGCAATTTGTTTTTTTGGAAAATTGACAACTGCAACAACCTGTTTTCCAATTAATTCAGAAGTAGAGTAGAGGTCCGTGATTTGAGCGGATGATTTTTTAATTCCAAATTCTCCAAAATCAATCGTAAGAATATATGATGGGTTTCTCGCCTCTGGAAATTCAGTAGCAGTAATTATCGTTCCCACTCGCATTTCTACTTTTTCGAACTCTTGCCAGGTTAGGTTATTTGTCATTTTTTATATCTTTTACATCTATAACAATGAATCTATATCCTGACTTTCCGTTATTTAATAAGGACGAAACTCTATCAGCTTCAAATACACCTTCAGCTCCATTAAAAGCCCCTCCAGTAACCTGAGTATTTCCACCTTCAATTCTCGAAGAAGCAATTGGAGCACTGAAAACTTTATTATCGATTGTTATTGCTATTCCAGTTTGGTTTCTGGCACTTCTTTGAGTCATATCTCCCCAAACAATTGCACCTGTTTTGGA
>JBMYYT010000334.1:0-2176 GCA_049609665.1 Flavobacteriales bacterium
ACAAATCCTTTTACAGTTGATAGCAATAATAATTATTCATTGACTATAAATTCTTATTTAGATAGCTTATCTGTAAGAGTTTATAATAAGTGGGGAAATAGAATTTCTTCTTTAAAATTTGATTCGATAAACAAAAGCGATCTTAATGTCAATGCATCTATTGCAAGTTTTAAGAATTCATTGTATTTGGAAAATATAGTTTTCGTTATAGTTAATTATTGGTCAAATGGAATTGAGTTTTCTGAAAATGTTCCAACTTATCTTTCTTGGAGAGCACCTGAAGAAAATATTGCTGAAACAGATTCTTTGGTTGAGCTAAAACATGATTCTTGTAGTATTTCAATTCCAAGAGTTTGTGGCAATCCATTCAAGGACGGGAGCAGTGATGAATTTAGTTTTTGGTCAGATTGTAATGTAGATAGCATGGTAATAACAGCCTACGAGTTTACAGGAAAACAAATTGGAGTGATGTATTTGGATTCAGTCTCAGCTGGTTCTATTGATGCTGAGGGTTTAATCTCAATATATAAAGATGCCACTTTTGACCAAAAGAAAGTTTACATCATAATTCATTATTGGATTGATGATGTGGATTACTTGGAGAAGGGAGTAGCAACTTTATTTTGGTAAACCAACAAAGAGGAAAAGAACTAATTTTTATTTTAATAGTTCTGAAACTAAACACTCAACACATCCACCAATTTCAATAAATCAGAATTCAATTCTTTATTGTGTTTAATAGCTTTTTCAAAAGGTGTAAGTACAATTTGATTATTTACAATCCCTACCATTTTATTGGTATCACCATTAACTAAGTGCTCCACAGCCGAAAACCCTAACTGACTTGCCAGAACTCTGTCGCGAGCCGAAGGTTTTCCACCTCGTTGAATATGCCCTAAAATAGCAACTCGAGTATCATAGAAATCAAATTTTTCTTTTACTTTTTTAGCCACTTCAAAAGCACCTCCAGCATCATCACCTTCCGCCACAATTACAATCCCACTGGTTTTACTTTTTCTCCTGCCCGCATCCAATTTGGCAATTAATTCATCCACATAGGTTACTGTTTCTGGCACCAAGACAGCTTCGGCTCCAGTTGCAATTCCACTTCTTAAAGCTATGAATCCAGCGTCTTTTCCCATAACTTCGATGAAAAACAATCGGTTATGAGAGCTGGCAGTATCTCGTATTTTGTCTACAGCATCTACCACAGTATTTAAAGCAGTGTCATATCCTATTGTGCTGTCAGTCCCATACAAATCATTGTCAATCGTTCCAGGAACTCCAATGAAGGGAATGTCATACTCTTTATTAAAAACATTTGCGCCAGTAAAAGTTCCATCTCCACCTATGGCAATTATTCCTTCAATGTTGTTTTTAGTTATTGTGTCATAAGCTTTCGCTCTGCCTTCTTTCGTCATAAAAGCTTTGCTTCGAGCAGATTTCAATACAGTTCCACCTCTTTGCAATATATTAGCAACAGACTGGGATTTCAGTTCGATCAAATCGTTTTCAATCAATCCGTTATATCCTCTGTTTATACCTAATACTTCAATGTTTTTTCCAATAGCTGTTCTCACTACAGCTCTTATGCAGGCGTTCATTCCTGGTGAATCTCCACCCGATGTAAATACAGCAATTTTTTTCATTCTCTAATTTACTAATAATTATGTTTTACAATTCAAATATGTTATTTATTAAGAATATAATTTTAAGAAAATTTAAGAACCTCCTTTCAATATGTAATTAAATTAACCGTATATTTAGTTAAAGAAAAAAGATAAATGAATACGTTTCTCAAACAGAAAGATAGTTTCTCAAATTACATCCAAAATGAAAGGCGATTATCTGTTCATACTCTCACTTCTTATCAAACAGATTTAAAACAGTTTCAAGATTTTTTAGAACAAACCTTTAGGTACTCCAGTTTTTCGGAATCACAACACAATGAAATCCGGATGTGGATGGTTGAATTGAAAGATAAAGGTATCTCTAACCGTTCAATAAACAGGAAAATTTCATCATTAAAGACTTTTTATAAATTTCTGTTAATTCAGCAAGTGATTGAAGCAAACCCTATGTTGAAAGTGATTTCGCCCAAGGACTCGAAAAAACTACCTGTTTACTTCGAACAAAAAATGCTAAATCAACTTTTTAATTCGGATAATTTCACTAA
>JBMYYT010000335.1:0-2166 GCA_049609665.1 Flavobacteriales bacterium
GATTTTAAAAGACACACCGTAAAACAAATTCTGAATCAAATAAAACATCAACCTGAATCCAGAAGGGAATGGATGATGGAGAGATTTGAACAAAACGGAGATAAGTTCAAAAGTAATGAAAGCATAAAGTTTTGGAAAACAGGAAATCATGCTATTGAATTATACTCCGAGAAATTCGTTTGGGAAAAAATACATTATATTCATAACAATCCCGTAATAGAAGAGTTTGTATTTCATGCTGAAGATTGGAAGTTTTCTTCGGCTTCTAATTACATAAAAGGCAATGGAATTTTGGAAGAAGTAATATGTTTACCAATAATGCAGAAAACTTATGTTTAGTGCAAATAACATCAACCGCAGCAGCACAGCTACTGCGGAATCATATAGTGGAATTATGGAGTTATCAATATTGAAACGTCTTGTTTTCAGTTCCTTATTTTTCACAATTATATTACTCTTAACCTGCACCAACATTCTATCCCAATCCGCCCCAATTTCAATTGACGGAACCTACAGTGATTGGACATCCTCAGCGAAAACTATTACTGATTCCTCTGAATCAATTAGCGGAATAGATTTGTTGGAACTATCAGTCAGTAATGACGAAAACTTTTTGTTTATCAAAATAACAACGAATTCAGAATTTGATCTTACGGATAATACTGGAGCAAACAATATTCGTTTGTATATGGATACGGATAATAATGATTCTATGGGCTATGCAATTCAATCTGGGTATGGATCGGAACTGGGGATTATTTTTAATAGTCGGTATGCACATTATAATGTAACTCCTTATAGCCGAATTAATTTTTCAGATTTTTCGTTTCGAGTTTCGCCTACCTTTACTTCCAATGTATTCGAAATGGCAATTCGAAGAGATGCGATTCCTGATGGAACAAATCCACTTTTTACCGATTCAACCATAAGAATCTTATTACTAAATAGCTCTAATGGAGATCGATTACCTAATACTGGCAAAGTATTTACCTACACATTTGACAATACTCCTACTCCAGCTTATGTCCCAATAAACATTACAAAAGAAGATACCAATCAGGTAAGAGTAATTGCGTATAATACCTATTTCAATGGGCTTGATGATCCAGCCAGAATCCCTGCACTTAAAAATATAATCACTACTTTATCGCCCGATATCATTGGATTTTCTGAGTGCTGGAATACAACAGCAGCAACAGTCAAAGGATTGATGGACACTTGGCTTCCAACTGGCGATACCAATGGATGGTATGTGGAAAAACACTTGGCGAGAGGTCTTATCACAGCTTCTCGTTGGGAGATAAAACAAAGCTGGTTTCATCTTACCCATCAATTCCCTACTTTAATCAATTTACCAGAAAGGTTTGGAACGGATTTTCTGTTTACAAATTCCCATTTGAGTTGCTGTCAGAAAGAGGAACAAAGGCAAGGTCAAGCGGATAACTATATCGAATTTATTCTGGACGCAAAAACGACTGGCGGACTTATTGATCTTCCTGAAAACACTCCTTTTGCTTGTGGAGGAGATTTTAATTTGGTGGGATATGCACAACAACTCAATACATTGGTTACAGGAGATATTCAAGATGTGGCGACCTATGGAGTTGGCAGTCCTCCTGATTGGGACAATACAAATCTTACGCATGGTTCGTGCCTCCAAAGTGATAAAAGAATGGATTATACCTACAGAAATGACAACGGTAACTATCCTCCTGGAAAACTTGATTTTATTATTTACTCAGATGCAGTAATGACTGCCGAAAAATCATTTGTGTTACAAACTGAGGTTATGTCAACTTCAAGGCTTTTCTCCTATGGATTGAATAAAGACGATACGCAAACAGCCTCCGACCACTTTCCTGTAGTTAAAGATTTTTCTATGCATCCTATCAGTAAACCTAAGTCAAGTTCTGACATTCTTATATTTCCAAATCCTGCAACGGATAAGGTCAATATCCGTTTTAATCAAACCGGTAACTTTACGGTTTTACTGTTTGATATTTCTGGAAATAGAGTGTTGTCAAAGGAAATTAATATTGAAAATGAGGCAAGTGAATCTTCTTTAGACATCGAAAACTTAAGTTCTGGAGTTTACCTAATTAAAATTATCAAAAAGGATGGAAAAGAAATTGAAGTGAAAAAAATCATGAAAATTTAAATTTAACG
>JBMYYT010000336.1:0-2130 GCA_049609665.1 Flavobacteriales bacterium
ATAACTCTACTCTTTCTCTCTATTTCAAAAAAGGAGAAGACCTGAGTTACCGATTCCAGTTTTTGGACGAAGCAATTACTGATATTTTTAATGCCAAAAACTTGGACACAATTTCTGGCTATGTCAATGTAAGAAAAAGTGATTATTACGGGAGTTTTACTCTGAAATTAACCTCTCATAGTGACTCCGTAAATTACGTAATCTCTTTGCTTGATGAACAAGATGTATTAATTCAGAAAAAAACTGCTCAAGGAAATTCTTCTATAACTTTCAATAAACTAACTCCTGGAAAATACAAAATCAAAGCTATTGAGGATTTAAACAATAATGGAAAATGGGATACAGGAGACTATTATAAAAATCTTGCTCCTGAATCGGTTTACTTCTACCCTTTGCCTATTGAAATTCGATCCAATTGGGAAATGGCTGAGAGTTGGGAGTTGTAGATATTTTTGTAGTATGAAAAATATAATTTATTTAGGTTTTCTTTTTATAATTGGCTGTAATAATGATTCTAAAAAAGCAATTGAAATCTGTGATTGCATGGATTTTTATGAAATAATACATAATGAATCTCACATAAAAAAAACCAAAGAGTGTTTAGATAAAATTGGCGTAAATATTGATTATTTCGAACCTAAAAACAAAGAATATATTTATAAAAAAATGAGTGAAAAAGGTGAAAATCTTTGTCCCGCTGAATCAAGAAAATTTTGGGACTTTTTAAAAACTGTTAATGAAAGACCCTATTTAATCCAAGACTAAAAATAGAATTTTTTATCTGTCATTTCCTTGAAAAAGGAAATCTTATTCATCAGGCTTTAATCTCGTTTTAAGATTCCCGCATTCGCGAGAATGACAATATAATAAATATTATTCCATAAAAAAAGCACCAACTCTCGTTAGTGCTTTTCAATATTTAATTTCTGTCAGACTGAGCAGAGTCGAAGTCCGTTTAGCTATTCAAAGCCTCAGCTCCACCTACAATCTCAAGGATTTCGTTGGTAATTGCTGCTTGTCTTGCTTTGTTGTAAGTTAACTTCAAGTTGAATAACATATCTCCTGCGTTATCCGTTGCTTTGTGCATTGCTGTCATTCTTGCTCCGTGTTCTCCTGCATGAGAGTCTAATACTGCTTTGTACAATTGTATTTTCAACGATTTAGGAACGATATCTTCAATTATCTTTTCCTTTGAAGGCACAAATATATAATCAGCATTACTCGTTGTTGCAGTTTCTGAATCTTCTTCAATTGCTGCTATGGGTAAAAACTGTTCGGTAATAACTTTTTGGTTAGCCGCATTGATAAAGTGATTGTAAATCAACTCTACTTTATCAATCTTTTCCTCTTTGTATAAGTTCATTACAACATCAGCCACTTCTGATACCGAATTGAAATTCAAATCATTGTATAATCTTTCTAAATCCGTTGGAATCTCAGACAAGTTATTCTCAGCATAAAACTTATTTGAAAACTCTTGAGCCTTTTTTCCAATAGCCAACAGGTTCACATTTTTACCAGCATATTTTCCTTCTTTAAGAGCTTTAACTTGCTTGGTAATATTATTATTGAAACCACCACACAAACCTCTGTTAGATGTTACTGCAATAATCAATATATTATTCTCTTCTCTTTCCTGCGAGTATTCTCCTTCTGAACTATCCAAACTTGCACTTAAGTTAATCTGGATTTCTTGAAGTTTATTGGCATACGGTAATAATTGGGTAATTGCATCTTGGGCTCTTTTGAGCTTAGCTGCCGATACCATCTTCATTGCAGAAGTAATCTGCATTGTTGAATTTACCGAGGTAATCCTATTTCGTATTTCTTTTAAGTTAGCCATTTTATTTGTTTTGAGAAGTTAGAGTCAAGAAGCAAGAAATTAGACTTAAAGAGTTTTTTGAAACCCTCGAGCCATTTTTTGAAATTCACTTAACTTTTCTTCTATTTCATCTAAATTCTCTTTTTTTAAATATTTCCTGCTATTCGCAATAATAAGTTGTGTTTCTAATTCAAAAGAAGAACCTAAAGCAATGTCAATAAAATGAGAAAACGACTTATTTGTTCTTGATGAGCCTTCTGCTATATTACTTGGTATTGAAACAGAACATCTACTAATTTGTGTTCTTA
>JBMYYT010000337.1:0-2128 GCA_049609665.1 Flavobacteriales bacterium
CGATATTTGCCGAAAGTCCCAATCAAATCGTTAAACGCGAAGAGCTTACGAAACGAGTTTGGGAAGATAATGGCGTATTCGTAGGCAGAAGTTTGGATACTTATGTTTCTAAATTGCGCAAAAAATTAAATTCGGATGAGTCGATTAAATTGACAAATGTGCATGGGATTGGTTATAAATTGGAGATAGATGAATGAAAAGTTCTCGATACAACTTTTGTTTTTTAATAAAAACAAAAGCCACTCGAACTGACAAGGTTAATATTTCTTAAATTTGCAACGCTGTCAGTTCGAGTGATTTTAATCGAACAGCGAAGCGATAGTGAGATTAAAATTGTATCGAAACAGATTAGATGAACAAAATCCTTAATAAGCATAGTTTTAGTTTAAAACACTCAGTCGATTTGCCTACTTCTAAAAGTATAAGCAACCGCTTGTTGGTGCTGCAATACTTGATGGATTTTTCTTTTGAACTAAAAGGCATTTCTGATGCTGATGATTCTCAAATTATGCGATCTATACTTTCTCAAAAGGAATTGACAGGAGAGTTGAATGTTAAAAATGCAGGAACTTGCTTTCGATTTTTAACTGCGGTTTGCGCTATGGGTTCCAAGGAAGTCTTGTTAACTGGCTCAGAAGTAATGAAAAAACGCCCAATTAAAGAGTTGGTTGAACCATTGAGAAGTTTGGGAGCAGATATTCAATATACAGATAAAGAAGGTTTTCCGCCTCTTAAAATAACTGAAAAAAAGCTAAAAGGAGGTAAAGTATCTGTGAATACGGAAAAAAGTAGTCAGTATGTTTCTGCTTTGCTATTAATTGCTCCTTTTTTAGAAAGCGGATTAGAATTGGAGTTGATAGGCGAACCCAAATCTCAATCTTATACTGAAATGACAATTTCATTATTGAAACAAATAGGAGTGGAGGTAACAAAATTTGAAAACATTATTTCTATTGCTCCATTCAATAGCAATTTTCAAAGCCAGCTTGAGGTTGAAGCAGATTGGTCCTCGGCTTCGTATTGGTATGAATTAATTGCACTTTCTCCACTTTATTCAAAACTTCAATTGAATAAACTTAAAACCAATAGTATTCAAGGAGATAGTGAAATAGATAGTTTGTTTAAAAAACTCGGAGTGCTAACTTTGGAAGGAAGTTCAGGAGTTGAAATTGTAAAGGCTACTGAATTAAAAATTGACTTTTTTGAACATAATTTTTCTTCCATTCCAGATATGGTTCAGACCTTTGTAGTGACTTGTGTTGGGTTAGGAATAAACGGAAAATTCAACGGAATTTCTCATTTGGTTTACAAAGAAACAAATAGAATAGAAGCTTTGAAAAGGGAGATTGAAAAACTCAACTATTCACTTGAAATGATAGATGAAGATAGTTTTGAAATCAGAAAACAAGGCGAGTTACCAAATTCAGTTTTTATTAATACTTATCATGACCATCGGATGGCAATGGCATTTGCTCCATTGGTTGCTGTTATTGATACAGTTACGATAGAAAATCCAGAAGTTGTCGTTAAGAGTTATCCTAAGTTTTGGAATAACTTTAATTAAAATTCAAGAGCAAAGAAATTGAATGAAGTTTCATGCTTTCGATGTCAGAATTTAAATTGAAATCGGTTAATCCGTGGGAATATCTCAGTTCGGGAATCAAATTAAAAAATTCTAATTCTTGTTTAAAACCAACACTTACATCCATTGAAAGGCTGTATCTACCTGAGAAAGATGTGTTACTTGAAGACCATGGTAATTTCACATTTGGTCCAAAAGAAAAGAAAGGTTTTTTAGATTTGTTTTTGGAAGTAAACATAGCATGTACAGCGATATCAGAGGAAATAAAGAGTAAAGAGTAATTCTCTTTGTTAGGTATAAGTTCATCTGCAAATTGCACTTCAAAATTGTTAGCTGAAAGCTCCAGTTTTGGTGATATGGAAAAAATAGGGTTCAATTGATAGTTCCCAAATACACCCACTTTAAATCCAAATGTGTTTTTTATGTTCACATCAGGAATTGAGGTCTGGAAAAGAGATTGATTTACTCCCATATTAAATCCCAAACTAAATTCTTTTTCTGACGATTTAAGGGTAATGTCTCTTTGGGAATAGGTGGTTGTAACTA
>JBMYYT010000338.1:0-2113 GCA_049609665.1 Flavobacteriales bacterium
AGCAAAAAACAAGGTAAAATCAAATTTTAGAAAGGTAAAACAATTAGTCGATTTCTCCATAGAAGAATGGTTTAGTCAACATAGTATTCATGCTTGGGCTACGTGTGCCGTGTTTTCGGTATTGCCTGTGCGGATGCTATGTTGTTACTACACGTTTTTTTACTTGAAAGTTTTATTTAATTTTTTGACAATCGGATAAAAGTCTTTGAAAATATCGAGATTATCCTTTTCATTCTCTTGTTCAAACTTTTCTAAAATTTTGGTTTTTATTTTTGAGCGAGCTTCTTTTCCTTCATTTGAATTTTCTTGAGATTGCTGAACTAATTCAACATTCTCTGCATATACTTGGCTAAGTATTTCCGCTGGCACAAGACCTTCAATACATTTTTTGCCAGTTTCATTTTTTCCAATAACTATAAATTCTTTTCCCTCTTTTAAACCAAGTGATTCAAATGTCTTTTTAGTATCACTAAATTTATCTTTGTCAACTGTCACTACAAATCGTTTAAATCTTTCCTTTACGAATCTGAGTAGAATGTTGTTTTTAATATTACCAGCTCCACCATAAGCAAAAATCTCTCCATTGAAATTTAGCTTATTGTTTTGATGTTTTTCTTCTTTTAGTAATTCGAAATATTTTTTATCCGATTCGCCTTCAACCATTATTATATCACTCGTTCCACTAAAAATCGTTGACTTTAAAGGTCCAAAATCGTCTCCTGATATACCTAATGATAAAGCAAATGGTTCATACCACTTTTCTCCTTCTGTGTCTATTACTCTCGAACCTTTTTCACTACTGCTTAAATCTCTTTCTAATAATACATTGGCTTTTGGTTCTTTATGGCTTAATAAATATGGACTATGGGTTGCTGTAATAATCTGAATTTTAAATTCTTGAGCAATATCTTGCAGGATTCTTCCAAATTCGGCTTGAGCTGATGGATGAAGGAAACTCTCAGGTTCTTCTATTATGACAATTGGTGTTAATCTTTTATTTAGATTGGATGATTGCTGTATCCTTTTTGCATTCATTAAATTAAGCAATATCAATGTTCTATTTTTTGTTCCAGAACCCCAATCTTCTAAAGAAACCTCAATTCCTTTTTCTTTGAGGGAAATTTCAATACTTTCCCTATCAATATTGAAACTTGGTATTCCTAAAGAAACGTCATATTTTTCAGTTAATCTACCAAGTAAACTTCCGAATTCTGTCTGATGTTTTTTTAGTGATTTTTTAACTGCTCTTTCTAAGGTAGATTTCTTTTTGGTAATTTGCTCTAAATCGTCAGCACTCAAATATGATGAAAGAGAATCTCTTCTTCTTTGTGCAATAAAGAAAGGTTCGTCATTTTCAGTTGAGTTATGAAACAATACGCTCTCAGAACTACGAATTCGGTTCATTAACTCATCCCTTTTATATTCGTCAGATATTTGGTGGTCTCCGTAAAAGACTTCTATTTCCGTATTCTTTGAATCCGGTTGGACTTTACCTTTTAAAATTAGCAATTCTTTTTCTGAGTCGGATGTTTCTTCTTCTTTAAAAATAAGCTCTCGAATGAATTTGTTAAGACCAGCATCATTATCTCGATCTAACTCCAAATGAATCTCAACGTCTATTTTTTCTTTAGCTTTTTTCCAATAAGGATAATCCGTGTTGTAATCTATTGGACCAGTAGGATAATTTGAAAAGAATCTGACATTATGCGTCAAAAATGAGTTTATTGCTTTTATTATATTGGACTTTCCAGAATTGTTTTTTCCTGATAATGCATTGTAGTAAGGATTAAATTCTATTTCTACATCTTCTAAGCTTCTGTAGTTTTTTGCACTAAGTTTAATTATTCTCATATGTTTCTTTCAAATGTGTGGTAACGTTTTTGTAATCGAGTAGGAACGGGGAATTTCACCCTAAGCCTCTCACAGAACTGTACGTGATAGTCTCCCCTCATACAATTCTTGTTGTACAAATCTAAGCAATAAGGTTGATTTGAGAAAAGTTCCAATGGCAAAACAAAGCAGGATATTGTTTCCTTACCGTTTCTAGCCATTTTTTTAAGCAAAAAACAAGGTAAAATCAAATTTTAGAAAGGTAAAACAATTAGTCGATTTC
>JBMYYT010000339.1:0-2108 GCA_049609665.1 Flavobacteriales bacterium
TTGGATTTGATTCAAAAGGAGAATCAGCAGGCTTATCTGTTGCGAGCAATGGAAAAACAAATAAAGAATGGTATCCAAATCAATTAGATTTAAGTGTACTCAGACAAAACTCTGAATTGGTAAATCCGATGGATCCAGATTTTAATTATGAAAAAGCTTTTAAAAGCTTGGACTTAAAGGCTCTTAAAAAAGATTTAGAAGCATTAATGACAGATTCACAAGATTGGTGGCCAGCAGATTTCGGACATTACGGACCTTTCTTTGTAAGAATGGCTTGGCACAGCGCAGGAACTTACAGAACTGGTGACGGAAGAGGCGGATCGAGAGAGGGACAGCAAAGATTTGCTCCACTTAATAGTTGGCCAGATAACGTGAACTTGGACAAAGCAAGAAGGTTACTATTACCCATTAAATTAAAATATGGAAACAAGATATCTTGGGCAGATTTAATGATTCTAACAGGAAACGTAGCCTACGAATCTATGGGGCTAAAAACAATCGGTTTCGCTGGAGGAAGAGAAGATGTGTGGCAACCTGCAAGCAATGTATATTGGGGAGCAGAACAAGAAATGCTTACCAATAAAGAACGTTACTCTGAAGATGGCGAACTCGAAAATCCTTTGGCAGCTGTTCAAATGGGATTAATTTATGTAAATCCAGAAGGTCCAAATGGAAATCCTGACCCCGTGTTAGCTGCTCATGATATTCGTGAGACTTTTGGCAGAATGGGAATGAATGACGAAGAAACTGTAGCGTTAATCGCTGGAGGTCATACTATTGGAAAAGCACATGGCGCAGGAGATGCTGCACAAGTAGGAGCTTCACCAGAGGAAGCAGGAATTGAGGAGCAAGGATTTGGTTGGAGCAGCACCCATGGAAAAGGAAAAGATGCAATTTCTTCTGGATTGGAAGTTATCTGGACTCAAACACCAACAAAATGGAGCAATTTGTTTTTTGCTAATTTATTTGAAAATGAATGGGTACTTACAAAAAGTCCTGCAGGAGCTCATCAATGGGAAGCAAAAGGAGAAGGCAAATCAGTTCCTGATGCTTTTGACCCAGAAAAAAAGCACAAACCAACTATGTTGACTACGGATTTATCTTTGAAAGAAGATTCTATCTACAACAAAATTTCAAGAAGGTTTTACGAAAACCCAGAAGAGTTCGATTTAGCTTTTGCTAAAGCTTGGTTTAAATTGACTCACAGAGATATGGGACCAAGCACTACTTATTTAGGTGAAGATGTTCCAACCATGCAATTCGTTTGGCAAGATCCTATCCCAGCAGTAAATCATACTTTGATTAATGCAAGTGATATTGCTACTTTAAAGACTACTATTCTTAACTCTGGATTAACATCAGCTGAACTTATTTCTACAGCTTGGGCTTCGGCTTCTACTCACCGAACTTCGGACAGAAGAGGTGGAGCTAACGGATCAAGAATTAGATTGGAACCAATGAGAAGTTGGGAGGCCAACAATCCTGCTCAACTCGATAAAGTATTGAAAAAGCTGGAAGAGATTCAAGCTGATTTCAATTCAAAATCAGGAAGCAAAAAAGTATCAATGGCTGATTTGATTGTATTGGGAGGGTCTGCAGCAGTTGAAAAATCAGCAAAAGATGCTGGATATCCAACCAAGGTTGCTTTTACACCAGGAAGAATGGATGCTACTCAAGAACAAACAGATGTAGAATCAATAGAAGTACTTGAACCAATTGCAGATGGATTTAGAAATTACAAAAAAGCTAATTATACAATATCTACCGAAGAATTATTGATTGATAAAGCGCAATTATTATCGCTTACTGCTCCAGAAATGACAGTATTAGTTGGAGGACTAAGAGTATTAGATGCTAATTTTGATCACTCAAATCATGGTGTTCTCACGAATCAAAAAGGAAAACTAACTCCTGATTTCTTTGTCAATCTTGTTGACATGAGCACAGTTTGGACTGCTACTAACGAGTCTAAAGAAACGTTTGAAGGAAGAGACAGAACTACGAACGAAATTAAATGGACTGCAACACGAGCGGACTTAATTTTTGGTTCAAACTCTGAACTTAGAGCTATTGTTGAAGTTTATGCGAGTAGTGACTCAAAAGAAAAA
>JBMYYT010000340.1:0-2089 GCA_049609665.1 Flavobacteriales bacterium
ATCCGTTCGGATAAAAAATACATCATAATTATTATTAGGTTGTCCGTACCCAACAATCGCGAAACCGCTGTCTGGCGTTTGAATAATATCTTCGCCACCGTCCATTCCGTATCCCCCATATCTCTTAGCCCAAAGGAAACTTCCGTTAACATCCACTTTCATTAGGTAAACATCCGTATTTCCATCGTAATTTTCAGTGGATCCAATTACAGCATATCCATCATCAAATGTTTGAACAATAGCACGAGCTTGGTCGTTTCTGCCAGTACTGTAACTAATTTCAAACTGAATTTGTGAAAAACCAAGATTTGAAATCAAAACTATTAATAGGGTATATAAAAGACTTTTTTGCATAATTAAAAATAGGTCATAAAAAATAAGTTTGCACCATTTCCATTTCCTTTTCTCGAAATTAAACCAACAGCATTGGTAGTTTCAATTCCTCCAAAGAAATTTTTGTGGTTAAAATAGGCACCTAAATTAGCTCTTAATCCAGCGTAACCTCCCCAAGCCAATGACCCAGAAAATCTTAATTTGGGACTCATTTGGTAACTTCCTCCTGCATAAACTGATGGTAAATAATTAGAAACCAATTTATACCGAATTCCATAAATGGATTGCAGTTGCTTTTCTTTATCAAAGTTTTTATCAACCCTAAAAATAGTGGGTAAAAGAGTTGCAAAAGTCTTGTTTTCTAATTCGGGTAGTATATCCAATGCTTTGGTTCTCAATTCTTCTGATGTTGTTCGAAAAATATTATCGATTTCTATTCCGTCAAAATTATAAGTAGTTTGTGTGTTGGAATAAGAAGTATTTCTTGCCCAAACTACAAAACCTAAATTAGTGACACTCAAAGTATATTTTCGATTATATAAAAGAGTAGAAAAGTCTATTCCAAGTCCTGTTCCATTAAAAGCCATAAAACTGCTATTATTTCTGTCGTTTGATAGTTTTATTTTACCATCATACTCCATGGTTATATCAGTTCCCTCTGGATGAGTAAACATATCCAATTGCTTAAAATCATATTTGTTAAGTCGATCTCCGATGATAAGTGATACCCCAATTGAAGTGGAAAAGTCGCGACTCATTAAACCAAATGTTATTTTTTCAAATTTATATGAGGTAAAATCTGATTTTCCTAATTGTGCTGTTTCGTTTTCAAATTGTTTATTTCCATAAAAAGCTAAGCTGAAAAAATCTCTTGTGTAAGAGGCACTTACATTATTATAACTCCCAAATCCTATGTAATAATTCCAACCCGGTAATTTTTGAAACAAAGTATCTTTAAGATCCACAAATTTCATTTCGTAATTGATTTCAAGTCCAAATCGGTTACGTTTATTTGTTCTATCCAAAGTCAAATCTTTGAGATTGTCATCTATTTTTCCACCAAAAAGTAATTTTTGTATAAACTCATTGTTTAAGTTGGTTGAGCCATAGTTTAGTGATATACCAGCCTCTATCAAATAGTTTGGAGTTTGAATTTGTTCAATTGATTTACTTTGTAAAGTTGAATCTTTTTCTTGGGATATTACTGGGCTTGAGACAAGAAGAATCAAAACAAACAGGTATAAATGAATCACTTTCATTATCTATATTTTATATCCATATTCATATCCGTGACAAGCTTCAAATCCATAAAGTGCTCCCGATAAATAACAGTATGTGGAGCCCCATTAGTATTAAGAGTTAATTGTAAAACTACTTCGGAATTTTTGTTTAAAATTTCCATTTTATCAGCTGGAATGGCAGCTTTAAGTACAGAGTTTGTAGGAGAAACAACTTCGTTATTTGCATCAGTTATTGCTGAACTAATTAAACCTGTTAGAATTATTGAGTCTACAATTTGTCCTCCCGTATTTAAAAGATACATCTGAGCTTCAGCCGAAAATGGAAAGCCGTTCCGAGCATAAATAGAGACAAGAGCATGATTCACGGGATTGCTTTCGCCATTAATGTTTAGATTAATTTTTTGCCTCATTTTCAGGTTGTTGGCAATCGCCATGGCCCACATCCCGATCAATTCCCCTGCGTCTGGACCGGCGATTGAGGCCCCAACGGGCCGCCCTTTGACCACCATGACCTT
>JBMYYT010000341.1:0-2073 GCA_049609665.1 Flavobacteriales bacterium
TATTAAGGAAACTTCTCCGACAACAGCAGCATTAATGAACTCTTTTGGTAGTGGATTCTTTTGGTTAGTGGTATTTTCAACGCTTTTTGGGATTGCTCTTTCATTTACCAAGGCGAGAGAATTTGAAGGAATTGGGGCCTCAAAAATAGGGACTGTTTTTCTTTATTTATTGGTGGCTACAATCGGAATGAAAATGGATATCTTCGAGTTGATTAATAACTGGGGAATCTTCAAATTTTTAATCTCTATTGGTTTGATTTGGATTACGATTCATGCTTTGTTTTTATTTATTGTTGCTAAGATTATTAAAGCGCCTTTCTTTTATGTAGCAGTTGGTTCACAGGCAAATGTTGGGGGTGCAGCTTCTGCTCCAGTTGTGGCAGCTGCTTTTAGTCCCTCCTTAGCTCCAGTGGGAGTTTTGTTGGCAGTATTAGGATATGCTGTGGGTACTTTTGGAGCTATTGCTTGTGCTTTAATGATGCAGTATTTATCCGTAGCGAGTTAAAATTGATTTTAAATAAAAAAAGCATCCTCAATTAGTAAGGATGCTTTTTTTGTTTTAAGCTATTTACACTATTCAATCAAAAAAGGCGTATCGTCTGCAGTCATTATTATTTTGGCATTAGGAGATTCAGCAAGTTTCAACAATGCTTCGATGTGTTTTACTTTTAATATCTGATCTGTAAGTCCTTCGGAAAGTATTTTTTGAGAATCTCTGATTCCTTCGGCTGCAATTATTTTTCGTTGAGCTTCCAGCTTTTCTCTTTCGATAATGAATCTCATTCTCATTGCATCCTGTTCGGCTTGTAGTTTTTGTTCAATTGATCTTGCCAATCCTGCTGGGAGTCGTATACTTTTCATTAATACTGATTGTACTACCAACCCATCTTTTGAGAGTAGGTGATTCATCTTATTCATAATGGAGTCTTCAATTTGAGCTCTCATCCCACTGTGCATATCTTTAGCAAAATAATTGGCACAAACATCTGAAGCAGTGCTCCTGAATACGTTGCTAATTATCGGCTCATAGTTCAACCCTAAGTTTGTAATCAACTTTGGTAAACTGTCTTTCTTGATTTGATATAAAATACTAATTTGAGATTGAACGCTAAGTCCTTCTTTACTTGGTAAAGAAAGGTTTAGCTCCAAATTATTTCTTCTTATCGAAGCAATAATTACTTTGCTTGTAAAAGGATTATACAAGATATTCCCTTGAGTCCTTACTTCATTTGAGAGTTTTCCGAGTTTTTGTTTAACTCCGGCTTGTCCTGGTCTAATTATTTTACAAGAAGTAAAGATAAGTGACGCTCCGAGTAATAATGTGATTAGCTTTTTCATAATGGTATATTTTTTTGGTTTGTTAATTATATGTTATCACAAATAATGCCACATGAATATTTTAATGCATTTATATCAATTAATAGTTGTTATGAATTGCATAAGTATAATTTATGATGAAAAAGATTCTCCAAGAAAAACATAGATTCCTACCAAAATAGCTTCGCCAATAAATACGGCTGAAATATATTTCCAGAAATTCATTCTGATTGTTCCAGCTATATAGCAAATTAAATCTGTGGGTACGAGAGGGAAAAATGACCATCCCAATACAATCCAAAAACCATGTTTGTTCAGTTTTTCAATAATTTTATCTGTTTTTTCGGAGTGTTTGTTTCCGAATAATTTATCGAATTCTAAAAATTTTGAGGCAAAGTATAAGTAGATAGCAGTAATCACTATACCCAACATTGATATCCAAAACACCACCCAAGGTGAGTCAGGAAAAAGAAGTATCCCGGCAAAAACAAATGGTGTTGACGGTAAAAGAAAAATTCCTCGAATCAAACAAATTCCAACATAAGTCCAAAAAACACCTCCAGAGTTGCTTCTTACAAAATTTGATAGAGCCTCTTTTGTAAACCAATCAGGGTGAAAAAAAAATAGCACCAATCCAATTAGAATTAGTGCTATCCATGATAATCTTAAAATTTTTTTATGCCCCAATGTGCAATAAATCTTTTTTCTTTAATAAATCTTCAACTGATTCCCTCACATCTTCATCATCTACACAAC
>JBMYYT010000342.1:0-2071 GCA_049609665.1 Flavobacteriales bacterium
TTGGAACATTTGCTGGAGTATTTACCCCTTCTATCTTAACGATATTGGGTGTAATCATGTACATGAGACTGAGCTGGGTGGTTGGTAACGCTGGGTTAGGATTAGCAATCGGTATTATCTTGATTGCTCACATTGTTTCCATTTCTACAGGATTAAGTGTGTCCTCTGTCGCTACGGACAGAAAAATAAAAGCAGGTGGAATTTATTACATGCTTTCTCGGAGTTTAGGATTACCAATTGGTGGATCTATCGGAATTACATTGTTCATTGCCACTGCATTGAGTATAGCTCTCTATCTCATTGGGTTTGCAGAAAGTGCTTTGGTAGTGCTCCAAGAACCTTTTGGAATAGAAACAGTGACCATTAATCACATCCGTATTGCTGGTTCAGTTGCTTTGTTTGTCATTGTTACCATTGCCTACATCAGTACGAGTATTGCTATAAAATCTCAGTTTTTTATTTTGGCGGCTATTGTGCTTTCTATAGTTTCAATTCTGTTAGGGACAGACGAAGGAAAAACTTTTGATGTATCGAGAGCTTCCGAGGTTGAATCCAATTTTGCTATTTTGTTTGGGATATTCTTCCCAGCAGTTACAGGATTTACGGCTGGAGTTGCCATGTCTGGGGATTTAAAAGATCCTAAAAAATCGATTCCTTGGGGAACTATGTTAGCAGTTGCAGTAGGATTGATTGTCTATGTAGGTTTGGCAATTTTTATTTATTATTCTTTCGAAGATAATTTGAGAGCGATAATTTCTGATAAAAATGCTTTGATTAAGTTTGGTTGGATACCAGTTTTAGTAATTGGAGGAATTTGGGGAGCTACTCTTTCTTCTGCCTTGGGAGGGATTTTGGGAGCCCCACGAATTTTGCAAGCCATGTCCGTGGATAGTATAACTCCAAAGATTTTTGCTAAAGGAGTTGGAGCGGATAATGAACCTCGAAATGCTTTAATTTTAACTTTCATTATTGCCGAAGGTGGAATCTTGATTGGAGAACTGGATGTGATTGCTGAGGTAGTGGCAATGTTTTATTTATCCGCTTATTTATTTATTAATGTTTCCTGTTTTTTAGAGCAGTGGGCAAGTCCAGATTTTCGTCCCAGTTTTAAAATTCCTATTCTTGTTTCGCTGTTAGGAGCATTAGTCACATTTGTTCTGATGATTCAATTGAATCTTCTTGCAGCCGTAGTTGCTATATTAGTTATGATGTTGATATTTATCTGGTTAACTCGTAAGCAGTTGGTATTAGGTTCAGGGGATGTATGGCAGAGTGTTTGGTCTTCCATTGTGAAATTGGGGCTCAAAAACTTGGATAAAAAATCGACTCACAAGCGAAATTGGAATCCAAATATTTTATTGTTCAGTGGAGGAACCGAAACAAGAAAACGATTGATAGAATTCAGTAAAACTGTAGCTGGTACCAAAGGAATGATTTCTAATTTTGACTTGATAGAAAACAAAACAGCAAAACTTTTATTCCCGAAACACGGGCAATCGGTTAAGGACGATGATTTGTATAGCCAAGGAATTTTTGCTCGAAGACAAGAGTGTCAAGATGTATATCAAGGAATTGAAGCTATATCGAGTACTTACGGATTCTCTGGAGTAGAGCCTAATACAATTCTTACGAGTTGGGAACAGAGTTCCAATGAACCAACACGGTTTGCTCAAATGACACAAAAACTGTGTGATTTGGATTATAACGTATTGTACTTGGACTTTGACAAACAAAGAGAGTTTGGAGCCAAAAGCAGTATCGATATTTGGTGGAATGACTTTAGTAATACAACCGAACTTACTCTTAATTTAGCTAAGTTCATGAATAGCTCAATAGACTGGCGACATGCATCGATTAGAGTGCTTTATGTAAATCAAGACAACGAGAAAAAACCACAATTGGAATCCATAATTGGAGAATTATTAACCAGTTACAGAATTAACGCTACCACCAAAATTATTAATAACGAAGTTGAGAATAAGGGACTGTATGAAATAATGAAAGTGGAATCTTACAATTCTGATTTAGTGATTGTTGGAGTTCCGGATCATTTAGATAATGAAGAAAAATT
>JBMYYT010000343.1:0-2061 GCA_049609665.1 Flavobacteriales bacterium
TTGTGGTGCTGTGTATCTCACTCCTGTTCTTGTGTATTCAAATTCAAAGTTACGCATTTCATCGGCAATAACTCCGTCAGGGAATTTAACTTTCTGACTCTGTACTGCTACCACTAAGCCCTCTATCAGTTGCTGCTTAGATTGACTCGTAAATTTAAAGCCTTTGATTCTTGGGTGTTGCCTTTGTAGTTGCTCAACGATAGGATCACCAACTCCTGTGCTATCTACAAAAGCAGGTGTATTCCCTATGGTTGCCGTAATCTTCTGAAGTGTCTGACTCCAATCCGCTTGAAATCTGTCAAAGTGAACTACCTCGCCCTTTTCGTTCAGTCCTATGATAACGGTCCAGTCAGTGTACTTGGCAAGGTCAATTCCGTAGGCTGTTGGTGTGCCGGTGCTTTGTTGAATACAAGCGTCAATGTTCTGATGCCCAAATGGGTTAGAATTATCGTCAGCAGGTTCAGCCAAGTATAACTCTCTAAACACATACTCAGGCAAATCACGTTTAGCTTGTTCAATCTCCTCACGTTCAATGATGCCTTCCTCTGCCGCATCGTAAGCCGTGATTTTGAAATACTCCATGTTCGGATCACCAGCCTTTGCCCGTTCTCCTAATTTATAGAACCAATTCTTTTTCCCCTTTACGTTTCCGATGAGCTTACATCTGCCTTGTGTTGCCGTTAGGGTTGAACGAAGTGCAAACCAAGAATCCTCTCTTGCTCTTGATGCCTCATCAAATACCGCAGCATAAACATCGTCACCATATAGGTTGTCAGGCTTCTCTGCTGATTTAAACTCTATCCTTGAGCCTACTGGTGTTATCAGTGTCAACTTGCTTTCGTTCGATACAAAGAAGTTTTTCTCTGTCACCTGTGCCTTCATCCTCCTAAATGCAATCTCCGCTTGTTGGTAGACTGGAGCAACCCACCACACGGATTGATTCTCTTTTAGTGTTAAACTCTGTTCAAATAACCATATGATGTGACTTGCCGTTTTCCCTGTCTTGGTTGATGCTGCTGTGATTGTGTAACGAGCAGGACTGTCCAAGATGGCTTTCTGGTAAGTGGTAAGATATGGTCTTTGATAGTTTATTTGCATTATAATAATTCTATTTGTTTGTAATCATATGATGTTAATTCATTGCACCAAATTGCTTCTGTAGTTTTATGAATTGTCCCTTGAAATTCAACCATTGCATTAAAAGGCAACCAGTTTGCTTTAGTATTTTCGCAAACGATAACTTGACCATTTCTCGTCTTACACCACTTACCAAGATATTGAAAATCTATTTTTTTATTACTTTCTATATAGTATTCTCCACCATACTGATATGGTGGATCAATAAACCAAGTTGCCTTTGTATTTTGAATATCCTCATATGTGCCGTGTTTTATTTCCCAATGTTTAATTTTAAAAAGATTTTCATATATATTTTTCTTTTTTGTTTCTATATTCCGATTAGCAACAAACTTGCTAACTGTTTTTCTTGGTGCATTTACACCGTCTTGTACTATAAACCCCATAAGCCAAAATTGTTCATCACAATCAAACATCTCTCTATTTATTGCTTCCCCCAACTTTGGAGATGGTAATTTTTTGATGTCATTAATACTACATTTTTGTAACCATTTCCAAATTCTTACTAATTTTTCATATTTATCAATTAGCAAAACATCTTTTTCAAAATATTTTAAACTGTATTTTGCACTACCTGCAAACGGTTCAATTATTAAATCAAATTTAGGTTTTGGATAATAATGAACTAATTTACTTTTACTTCCGTAATAACTCCACATAGTTTATTTGCATACACTCAAGAGTAGTTCCAATCGCTTCTTGTTTATCTCTGTTAAATTGTGGTGTTGTTTGCAGTAGTTGTAATTAATCTCACCTACCTCTTTGACTTTGTCTGACTTGATAAGCTTTCCAATTTCAGACCAATCGTTGTTGTAGAAAACGTACTCGATCGTTCCGCTTCGAATCGAGCCAAGCTCGGCAACCCAGCCAACAAGACGCGGGGTCTCGTCGAGCACTTCAACAAGCTGGCCATCGCTGTTCGTA
>JBMYYT010000344.1:0-2043 GCA_049609665.1 Flavobacteriales bacterium
ATATTCAGCGAATTATGACTTTACTTCCAGATAGAAGACAAAACTTGTTATTCTCTGCTACTTTTTCCAAGGAAATAAAAAAATTGGCAAACGGATTTTTACATAGTCCTGTATTAGTAGAAGCTACGCCTGAAAATACGACAGTAGAGGTTATTAAACAACGAGTTATCCGAATGGATAAGCCCAGAAAAACGGCTTATACGATTAAAATGATTAGTGAAGGAGATTGGCAGCAGGTATTGATTTTTACAAGAACCAAGCACGGTGCAAATAAATTAACCCAAAAGCTTAATAATAAAAAGATTACTGCCATGGCAATCCATGGGAATAAAAGCCAAAATCAAAGAACTAAGGCACTGGCTCAATTCAAAAAAGGGGAAGTGAGAGTATTAGTAGCCACTGATATCGCAGCTCGTGGAATTGATATTCCGTTATTACCTCACGTAATCAATTATGAGATTCCTAATATTTCGGAAGATTATGTTCACCGTATCGGAAGAACAGGAAGAGCAGGAGCAAACGGAGTGGCAATTTCATTAGTCGATAACGATGAGTTGGCTTATATCCGTGATATTGAGAAATTGACTAAACAGAAGTTTGACAAGGAAATAATTGAAGGGTATGAACCGCCTCATATTGATGAGAAAGACATTAAAGCTCCAAAAGGAAATCCGGGTCAAAACAGAAATAGAAACCGAAACTCAAGAAATCCTAATAGTAAGCCAGGCAATAAAAAGCATTATCACAAAGGGAATAAAGGAAAAGGAGGGAATCGATAGTTTTAGAAGTAATTGATTGTGGTTGAGTAAGTTTCACTTTTACCACAATCGTTAAATGTGTAAATTTCAATTTTAACAGGACCTGGATTGGTCGTTGTATCTTTTAATATGTAGGTGTATTTTCCTTCTTTTACTACATCAGTTTTGTAATTTCCTTTTGGATTAATAAAACAATCTGGTGTGGAAAAACTAAATAAAGTCTTTTCATCCAAAGTACCATCCGTGTTGTCATAATTAAGATAAACTTCAATTTTATCAGAAAGATTATGAGTTTGAATTGACGAGTGTCCAAATTCAAAAGCATTAGTAACGGGATTAGGCAATTCACAATAGTCATCTCCTTTGTTGCATTGAATAAAGAAAAAACTCGCTATAATAAGGGTTGTAATTGATTTCATGATAGTTGTTTTGAAATAATAGTCAAATTTAAGGGAGTTGATACAAAGATAAAATACGAAGAAGTGCGTATTTTTTTCTATCCGTGTGTGAAGTAATTTTGGAATATCAAAAAAACTAACACTTATGAAAACTTCTATCCTCTTTTTCTTTTTAGTTATTCCTTCACTATTTTTTTCGCAGAATGATGAATCCCCCTTTGTTCAAAACGGATATATGGGTTACTCTCTTTATCGCCCCAATTTTAAGAACGATTTCAAACGATTAGGAGATTGGGAAGGAGTAGAGTTTACTTTTAAAAATATGGTGCTTTCCTATTATAGAGGCTCCTTGAGAGATGCAAATGCCGACAGCACTTTTGCAAGTCCTTCTGGCAAGTTGTTTAGTGCGGGTTACCGTTTAGGTAAAGAATTTAATTTAGGAAAAAATTCGTTTTTTTCAGCGGGTGTTAAGCCTTTTGTGCAGTTTTCCGCTCCTTTATCTTCGGTCACTAATAAAGTTACCAATAGTCCAACCTATTCATTGGGATTAGTCCTTTCTCCTGGGTTACAAGTGCGTTTTTCTCATTTGTATCTTGTTGCAAAATACGATGCTGGTTTACACATGAATCAATCTTTTTGGGCTAAAAATGGAAGACACAATGCGGTGAAAGGATATTTGGGTGGACTTAGTTTAACGGTTGGTTTAGAGAATGCATTTGATTTGTTATCGCCTGAATTATTTTCTTTCAAAGGTTTAAGATATACCAGAAAAAAGTATACAAGGATTGAGGATGGTAAATATGATAGAAAAACGAACACTTATTACTACAATGAGGTAACCACTACAGTTACAGAATATACTCCTGGAGAAGTTGCAACTAATTTCG
>JBMYYT010000345.1:0-2037 GCA_049609665.1 Flavobacteriales bacterium
ATAGTACGAAAAACTCAGTTGGCACGGTTATTTCTAATAGTAATTGGAAAAAGAACAGGTTAAACTTAAATTAAAACTCCTTAATTGGAGAATAACACAATGAAACATTTACTCTCCATATTATTTCTACTTTTCTTGACTTCAGCATTCTTTAGTCAAGATACGACCAAAGTTAATCCCGGTGAAGTTATTATTAATGGAACTCGCCATATTATCGAAGATGGCGATACAATTGCAATCTCTGTACTTAGAGAATTTAAGTATAAAGACCCGAATTTTGAACGGGAATGGAATCGAACGGTTTTTTTTGCAAGAAGAATGTATACCTATACCGAAATTATTGATTCAATTGTAACTGCGCATGACGCTAAATTAGATAGCATCAGTAAACTGAGTAAAAAGAAGAGGAAGAAAGCCAGAAAAACAAACAAGAAACTTAAGAAAACACTCAAAAGTGAATTTACTTATGAAATAAAAAACTTGACCAATATTCGTGGGGATTATCTCACCAAAATGGTTCATAAAAAAACAGGGTATTCGTGTTATGAACTAATCAAAAAATACAAAAACGGAAGAACTGCATTTTTCTGGAATTCAATACTTTGGTCATTTGGAAGCACGAATTTGAAAAACAAATATGATCCTAAAACCGATTGGATGTTGAAACTTGTGATTGACGATATTGAAGCGGGCAAAATTAAAACATTAACACGAGCTCAACTCATTCAAGAAATGAAAGACAGAGAAGAAAGAGATAAAAACCTAAAGAAAAAAAAGAAAAAGTAATTATAAACTCCCTGTTAATAAGATTACTAAACCCTTCTTCATCTTAACTACTTTTTAAATAATTTTGAATATAAATACTTTAAGTCTTTATTTATGTTGAAAATTGGAGTGATTGGAGCAGGACACCTTGGAAAAATTCATTTAAATTGTATCCAGCAATTGAGTGAATATGAGCTTATAGGCTTCTATGACACTGACCCTCAGGTTGCAGAGAAAATCCAAAAAGAATATAATATTAAAGCATTTGATTCAATTGCCTCATTAATTCAAGAAGCAGACGTAATTGATATTGTAACTCCTACCCTTTCTCATTTTGACTGTGCAAGACAAGCTATCATTGCTTCTAAGCATATATTTATCGAAAAACCAATCACAAACACCACCGAAGAGGCAAAATCATTAATTAGTCTTTCTTCTGAAGCAAATGTGAAAGTACAAATTGGTCATGTTGAACGATTTAATCCTGCATTTTTAGCAATTCAACATAGAATAGAAAACCCGATGTTTGTCGAGACTCATCGTCTGGCTCAATTTAATCCTCGTGGTACTGATGTTTCAGTTATCCATGACTTAATGATTCATGATATTGACATTATCTTGAGTATTGTTAAGTCCAACGTAAAAAGAATAAGTGCAAATGGTGTTGCTGTAGTTAGCGAAACTCCGGATATAGCAAATGCTCGAATAGAATTTGACAATGGGTGTGTTGCCAATCTAACAGCAAGCAGAGTTTCTTTAAAAAACATGAGAAAAACTCGGATTTTCCAAAAGAACGCTTACATCAGTGTCGATTTTTCTGAAAAAAAATCTGAAATTATACAATTGAAAAATGTAACTGGTGAACCTGATCCATTTTCAATGGTTCTTGATCTTGGAGAAGAAAAAGGAAAAAAAGAAATTGTATTTGAAAAAGCTGAAATCATTGAAAACAATGCAATTAAAGATGAATTACAGTCTTTTGCACAATCGATTAATAATAATGAGACTCCTTTAGTAACCGTTGAGGATGGTTATAATGCACTTCGGATTGCATCAATCATTAACGAAAAAATGAAGTTTACTGCAGATAATTTTTCTCCAATTAATTAATAGTTTTTATACGATTTTCATAATTATAACGTTTAGTTTAAATTAGCACTCTAATTTAAAAGAGGCACTTGCCCTAACTGAATGAAAAACTATTTTTTAATACTTCTTACACTTGCCATTTTTGGTTTTTCCTGTAAAGTTTTTAATCCTGAGGATGAAATT
>JBMYYT010000346.1:0-2028 GCA_049609665.1 Flavobacteriales bacterium
AAAAAACTAATAAAATGGCATTCTACCAATACAAACAAGAGCAAAAAGTAAAAGCATCCATGGAAGAGGTATGGGATTTCATTTCATCTCCTGCAAACCTAAAAGAGATTACTCCTGATTACATGGGATTTGATATTACCTCTGAAGGTATTCCGGATAAAATGTATCCAGGCATGATCATCACTTACATTGTGAAACCAGTTCTTGGTATAAAAACTCCTTGGATGACTGAAATTACTCAGGTGAAAGACATGGAATTTTTTATTGACGAACAAAGAGTTGGGCCCTACAAGCTATGGCACCATCAGCATTTCATTGAACCTATAGAAGGAGGTGTTTTAATGAGAGATATTGTCACTTATGCTCCACCATTTGGACTTTTGGGAGCTATCGCCAATAAGTTAATGATAAGAAAAAAACTGAAGGAAATTTTTGACTACCGCACAATGGCAGTTAATAAGAAGTTTGGAGAGTATGGAAAATAGTTCTCGATACTTTTTGAAATAGCTATCGCAATTTCAAAACACTCGAGCTGACAATAAAAGCAAGTGTCAGTTCGAGTGTTTTTAATGAGTGAACACGAATTAAAAATGTATCGAGAACAGAAAAACAGCCACCCTTCGAGACATTTTGCCCCGAAGTTTCGGGACAAAACCCTCAGGGTTCAGATTAATTTAATAAACAATGAAAAACAACCTCACTGAAAGAGACATAAACAGAATAATTGAAATGGCCTGGGAGGATAGAACTCCCTTTGAAGCGATTGAATTTCAGTTTGGTACACCCGAAGGTGAGGTGATTAAAATTATGCGAAACTCGTTGAAAAGGAAGAGTTTTAATCTATGGCGAAAAAGAGTGAATAGTGGAGTGAGTCAAAAACACTTAAAGAAAAGAAATCCTGAAATCGACCGATTTAAATGTACCCGACAACGAACGATTACTCATAATAAAATCTCAAAAAGGTAGAACATGTTTCCTACAGATTATACTTCTATTTTACAACGAATTGAAGCAATAGAGCCTGTTGCTTATTGCAAATCACGTAATTTCTTGGACGGAGCAGTCACAAGACTTTCTCCCTATATTTCGAGAGGCGTGATTTCCACCAAACAAGTTTTTGATCATGTGATGAATTTGGGTTACAAGCCTTATCAAATAGAAAAATTGCTTCAAGAGTTAGCTTGGAGAGATTACTGGCAACAAAGTTGGATTCATAAAGAAGGTGGAATTGACCATGACATTCGTAATGAGCAAAAAGGAGTGCAGACAAGAGAAATTTCGAGTATTTTGGTAAATGCTGAAACAGAAATTACCGCTATTGACCAAGGAATTGAAGAGCTTTATGAAACGGGCTACATGCACAACCATTTGCGTATGTATACCGCTGCAATTGCTTGTAATTTTGGTAAAACCCATTGGAAACTTCCCGCCCAATGGATGTACTACCATTTGTTAGATGCCGATTGGGCGAGTAATGGACTCAGCTGGCAATGGGTGGCTGGAACCAACAGCAACAAACAATACATTGCAAATCAAGAGAATATAAATAAATATTGCAAAACCTCTGACAAAGGCACTTTCTTGGATTTACCTTATGAAACACTTGGCGAAATGGAAAGACCTGAAGTGTTGGCAGAAACTGAGAAATTAGAACTTATTACTCCCCTTCCTGAAAAGCAGGAAATTACTCTGAATGAATCTTTACCAACTGCCTTGTATACTTTCTATAACCTAGACCCAATTTGGCGAGAGGAAGAAAATATGAACAGAGTATTGATTTTAGAACCTTCGTTTTTCGAGAAATACCCTTCCTCTCAAAAAGTGATTAATTTCATTCTCGAATTAGCAAAAAACATTGATAATTATCAGCTATTCGTGGGCGAATTTGAAGAGTTTATAACTGATTTCAAAACTCCTCAAATTTACTACAAAGAACATCCGACCAACACTCATTTCAAAGGAATTGAAGATTCACGAGATTGGATTGCTCCTGAAGTTCAAGGAGATTTCAGATCATTTTTTGGGTAT
>JBMYYT010000347.1:0-2027 GCA_049609665.1 Flavobacteriales bacterium
TATTTATTTTAGCATTAAATCTACTTTACAATCCTCCCAAACAAGTCAAAATAATCAGCTCTATCGATTTTAACAGTTGCAAAATCTCCAATTCGCACATGATTTTCTTCTGAAATTTCCACCCATACTTCGTTATCCACTTCTGGGGAGTCAAATTCGGTTCTTCCCACAAAATATTCTCCTTCAACTCTGTCAAATAAAACTTTAAATTCTTTCCCAACCTTGCTTTGGTTATGCTCATAAGAAATAGTCGATTGAATATCCATTATTTCCTCTGCTCTTGCAGTTTTAATTTCCTCAGGAACATCATCTTCAAAATTATGAGCATGCGTGTTTTCTTCGTGAGAGTATTCGAATATTCCTAATCGGTCAAATTTTATTTCTTGCACCCAATCCGCCATTTCTCTGAAGTCTTCTTCAGTTTCTCCCGGGTAACCCGCAATTAAAGTAGTTCGAATAGCGATTCCAGGAACTTTTTCACGAATTGTTTTAACTAATTCTGTTGTTTTTTCACGAGTTATTCCTCTTCGCATGTCTTTCAATACCTTGGTAGAACCGTGTTGTAAAGGCATATCCAAATAATTACAAATATTGTCTCTTTCTGCCATCACTTCCAATACGTCCATCGGAAAACCGCTTGGATAAGCGTAGTGTAATCTAATCCATTCCAATCCTTCAATACCAGAAAGTTGACGAAGTAAATCTGCTAACGCTCTTTTCTTGTATAAATCCAACCCGTAGTAAGTCAGATCTTGGGCAATTAACATTAATTCTTTTACACCATTTGCTACTAAACTTTTTGCATTGTTAACTAACTGCTCAATAGGAGTGGAGCGGTGCTTCCCTCTCATCAAAGGAATTGCACAAAATGAACAAGGTCTGTCGCATCCCTCAGCAATTTTGAAATAAGCAAAGTGGCTTGGAGTGGTTAAAATTCGTTCTCCAATTAATTCTTTTTTATAATCTGCATTAAGAGTTTTTAGCATTTTTGGTAATTCCGAAGTTCCAAAATAAGCATCTACTTGCGGAATTTCTTCTTCTAAATCATCTTTGTAACGTTCAGATAAACAACCTGTAACATATAGTTTGTCTACCAATCCATTATCCTTTGCATCAGCATATTGCAAAATAGTATCTATTGATTCTTGCTTAGCATTATCAATAAATCCACAGGTATTCACAATCACAATCTCGTGATCTTGGCTTAATGACTCATGCTCAACATCAAATTTATTGGCGTGCAATTGAGCCATTAATAACTCCGAATCAAAAGTGTTTTTGGAACAACCTAATGTGATTACGTTTACTTTGTTTTTTTGTAGTGTTTTTGTTTTCATTTATTAGAATGTCAGAATCAAGAATTAGAGAATGTCAGTTAGGTTAGCTCGTGAAAGTAGAGTTATTGAATTTAGAAAGTTAAATGGGATTTTTAGATATTGTATTCATATAACTGAATAATAATTTTTCTACTTCTTCTAAATCCTTTAATAAATCAGTTGTATTATAATAGTTTAAGTCTTTAGAAAGAATAAGAAAATAACGAACTTCATTAAGTGATGCTTTGGATATATTATAAAATCTCAGTTTATCTTTTGCACCTCTTCTCCCAAATCCTTCTGCAATATTTGCCGAAATTGAAACAGAAGCTCTTCTTATTTGAGATGTTAGTCCATATATTTCCTCTTTTGGAAACTGTTGAGTCATTTTATAAATTTTAAGAACGATGGAATGAGCTTTTTGCCAAACAATTAATTTCTCAAAAGAATAATTTTTATTTTCCATTTCAAATATTATTATTTAACCTCCAACATTCTATAATTCTTCTTTCTAACATTCTATTTACCCGAGAATCCTACTTCAAACTAAAAAGCGAATCCACAAACTCCATTCTATTAAACACTTGTAAGTCTTCCATGCCTTCGCCCACACCAATAAAACGCACCGGCACACTAAATTCGCTAGCAAGTGCGAATATAATACCGCCTTTTGCGGTGCCGTCGAGCTTTGTCAGCGCCAATCCCGTCACA
>JBMYYT010000348.1:0-2021 GCA_049609665.1 Flavobacteriales bacterium
AGCGGTAAAAAACATAATTAATGCTTTCGGGCCCAATCGTTTAATCCCTTGCATATCAATATTTAAACAAAGCAAAACCAAACTGGCTGGCAACAAATATCTACTTGCGACAAAGTATAAATTAGATTCATCCGAGGAAATAACACCAAACGTATTTAAAAATGCGGGTAAGAAATAACAAAGCAATAAAGCTGGTACGATACGATAGAATTTTTTCAAAGCCGGTAACGAACTACCCTCTGTTTTAAAAATAAAAGCGAGCAAAAGAAGCAATAAACCTAACACTACTGCATCATTTTTAATAAGCGGTGTATGCTCTTTAAATTTAAACGAACCTTTGTATTGAGGACCAAGCTTATCATTTGCAAACACTCTTATTGAATATTCTCTATACTCCATACCCTCCATCAAATAGAAATCTGAAGTTTCAGGATAATAGGACTTTCCATCAAAAAGTATACTATCAATCTTTCCTTCGTTAGAAAATTTTCCTTGCATATCTAAAACAAAATTCTCTCCCTTCTCAAGATAGTAAAGGCTCTTGATGTTATCTACTCCTAAAACATGTGATTTATCTGGAATTTCGGAGTATGTTATAGGTCTAATACTTGAACCAAAACTAAAATAAGAAATTACCAAAAAGGCAGTAAATAATAGGTGTTTAATCTTTATCATAATTTAGTTTTAAATTTTTCAGTTTCAAGTTCAGGCCATTGTAAATCCATGGATTCAAAGGCTTCAATAATTTTTTTTGTAATTAAATTCGTTTTATACCAATTCTGATCCGATGGGATAACATGCCAAGGAATATCATTGCATTTTTCAAAAATAGATTGATATACCTTCATATAAGAATCCCAATGTTCACGAGTTTCCCAATCTCCATCTTTGTGCTTAAAATGTTTTTCAGGATTATCCACTCTTTCTTGAAGTCTCTCCAGTTGTTCTTCTTTGGAAACATTCAAGAAAAATTTCAATACTTTGGTATTGTTATGCTCCAACAATCTTTCAAATTCATTGATCAATTTATAACGTTCTTCAATAACTTCATTCGGAATGTAACCCAACACAGAGGGAACCAAAATATCTTCGTAGTGCGAACGGTTAAAAACCTGAATCATTCCCTTGGCAGGAGCATGTTGGTGAACCCTCCATAAAAAATCGTGAGCAAATTCTTCGTCTGTGGGTTTCTTGAAACTTTTTACTTTTATACCACTTGGATTCACTCCTTCCAACACTCTTCGGGTTGCACCATCTTTGCCAGATGCATCCATTCCTTGAAAAATAATCAATAACGAATACTTTCCTTGAGCATTCATTTTCTTTTGATATTCAATCAGCTGATTTTTAAGCTGTTTTAACTCTTTCTTAGCTTTGCTCTTGTCAATCGAGTCGTCCGCTTTGGTTATTGAGTTGTGAATCATAGTTTGATTTTGAAACTCAATAATACTAATAATTAATGGGAAATTAGATGCTAAAACTAAAGTTTATGATGAAATTGCATCAAGTACACTCGATGCAGTTACTTTCTTAATCTATCATGTAAACTGATAAGCCTTAAAGTAGTATGAGTGCAAATCACGAGGTAATTCGTTTCCTTGAAGAATCAATTGACTTCCATCACTTTTAAATATAAGCATGGTAAAACAATTGTAATTGGACGATTGGTTAAGAGGAACCAAACAATCTCCGAAATTGCCAACTGAATCTAAATAATGCGCTGGCAATTGAGTAAGCATGAATTGAGCCTCTTTAAATAGAGAGTCAGAAAGTTTTATTCTAAAATTCTGATTGATATCTACTTCCCTATTTTGATTCACATACACCGAAAACATGGCGTTTTTTGTCACAACAACTCTTGTGGAATTGTCAATAAAATTCATAGGACCATCATTCATTATCACTGAATAAAACTGAACGCTGTCAATACTTGGTTTTCCATTATCAGAAAAAGGATTAATAGGTTTTGGAATCTGCCCTTTATTTCTGTGGATGTTTTTACAGCTATTAAAAAAATTGGG
>JBMYYT010000349.1:0-1987 GCA_049609665.1 Flavobacteriales bacterium
TTTTCATGAATCTCACCGGTTATCGAATATTGGATTATATCTCCAATATTTAAAGATTCATTCAATTTCATTCTAATAATTACAGAAACAAGATTACCATTGTCATCAGTTTCAAAAACTCTAACACTATGATTAATTGGGGTATCAATATCTTTTAAAAGCACCAATGCATTACACCCAATGCTTTCTATACTGTTGTTGTTATTATGAAAATAAAGTAACACCCTATCATGAAACTCTTTAAAAAACTCAACATAGTTTTCTCTGAACAGAGAATGTATTTTTTTAATATTTAAATCAGCGTGATTGATTCCTAATACAGTGTCAAATCCTTTTAAATATAATAGTTTGCTTTCCTTAAAACTATATACATAGGCTAATTCATTCTTCTTGACTTTTATTTTTTTATCAAGAGTTTTTACTTGTTCAGGATCTTCTTGAAAATAAGCGTCACTTAAAAATGCATTTAAATAATCTCCAGAAAAATTCTTTGTTTTCATTGAAACTGCCTCTTAATTGATGATTCAAAATTAGATAATATTTAGATGCGAAATTTTCTTTATTCTATATTATCGCTTTAAATGCAGGAATTAGCGTTTTAGTTGCATTAATTAAATTATTTGAATTTTTATTGATAGATATAATCGTTTTTGATGACTTAATATTTCTCATTTAATTAAATTTGTGAAAATTGAATCTAAAAATCAAATGAGTCAAAAATATCCTACTTATAAATCACTTAACCTACCTAATTTAGCTGAGGAAGTTCTTGAAAACTGGAAGCATAAATCTGTGTTTGAAGAAAGTATTTCTTCTCGTGATGAAAATAAACCATTTATCTTTTTTGAAGGACCACCTTCAGCAAATGGATTGCCTGGTATTCACCATGTGATGGGGCGAACTATCAAAGATATTTTTTGTAGATATAAAACTCTACAAGGATTTCAAGTAAACAGAAAAGCAGGTTGGGATACCCATGGATTGCCAGTTGAATTAGGTGTTGAAAAGGCTTTGAATATTACCAAGGAAGATATTGGAACAAAAATATCGGTAGAGGATTACAACAAAGCTTGTAAAGAATCGGTAATGAAATATACTGATATTTGGAATGATTTGACAGAGAAGATGGGATATTGGGTAGATATGGAAGATCCGTATGTTACTTACGATAACAAATACATTGAGTCAGTTTGGTGGATATTAAATAACGTCTACAACAAGGATTTGATGTACAAAGGATACACCATCCAACCTTATTCCCCAGCAGCTGGAACAGGATTGAGTTCGCATGAAATAAACATGCCTGGAAGTTATCGAGATGTAAAAGACACAACGGTTGTAGCTCAATTTAAGGTAAAAGGGTGTTGTATAGAAAAAGTAACAGCTTTTGTGGATGCTGATAAATCTGCTCATGGAGAATTATTCTTCTTAGCTTGGACAACCACTCCTTGGACTTTGCCTTCTAATACGGCTTTGGCAGTTGGTAAAAATATTGATTATGTAATAGTTAAGTCCTTTAATCAATATACATTTGAGCCAATTACTGTATTAGTTGCAGAGAATTTGGTTGGAAAACATTTCAAAGAAAACGACCTTTCTATTTCAGACTACAAACCTGGAGATAAAAAAATCCCTTTTGAGATAATAGGAAAACTAAAAGGAAGCGATCTTGAAGGAAGAAAATACGAGCAATTAATGCCTTTGGCTCAGCCTCATGAAGATGCTGAGAAAGCATTTAAAGTAATTTTGGGAGATTTTGTTACCACTGCTGATGGTACTGGAATTGTGCACATTGCCCCAACTTTTGGGCAAGATGATGCTAAAGTTGCCAAAGACGCAGGAGTTCCTCCCATGTTGGTGTTAAATGATGATGGAAAAGCAATTCCATTAGTTGATTTGCAAGGAAGGTTTTTACCTGAGTTAGGAGAGAAGTACGGAGGAAAATATGTGAAGAATGAATATTATGACAAAGGCGAAGCTCCAGAAA
>JBMYYT010000350.1:0-1956 GCA_049609665.1 Flavobacteriales bacterium
GCGCAGAAGGGCGATTTGAATCACTCAAACAACCCAACCTACTTGGAATACGCAGCAGGTAACTATGCGGCCACAAGTTCTCAAGCTTATTTGGAATTAACAACAAGAAAAGTTAAAAATATATGTTTCATATTAGGTGTTTTTACTACTATTAAAAAGATTCTAAGTCTAATTTTAGTAGTTTTATACTTTCAAAAATAAGAATAAAAATGACATTAATCCGAAAAACCGTTGTCTTTTGTGCTGTTATTACGATGTTTAGCTGTTCAGGGTTGCGAAAAAACGATAAAAATCCCAAAGAAACTTTGGTTGAAATTTCAACTAATTATGGAAAAATGCTAATCGAATTATCCGATAAGACTCCTAAGCATAAAACAAATTTTATCAAACTCGCCAAAGAGAGTTTTTATGATAGCACCCTATTTCACAGAGTAATGAAAGGGTTTATGATTCAAGGAGGAGATCCAGAATCCAAAGGTGCTCCACTTTCAAAGGTATTAGGAAATGGAGGTCCAGGATACACTGTCCCAGCTGAGTTTGACTCGACACTTTATCACAGAAAAGGAGCTTTAGCAGCAGCGCGAACTCCCGATAATGTAAATCCTAAAAAAGCCTCTTCAGGATCACAATTTTATATTGTTCAGGGAAGAACATGGGATGTTAAGCAATTAAAAAACATAGAACGAGGCAAACAACGCTCCAATCCAAACTTCAAATATTCGCAAGAACAATTGACTGTTTATTCCACAATTGGAGGTTTTGCACCTTTGGATGGAGAATATACCGTTTTTGGTCAAGTAATTAAAGGAATTGAAGTGGTTGATAAAATTGCAAATGTAGTTACAAGAAATAGAAGAAAAGAAGACCGCCCAACTTCTGATGTCATTATGAGTATGAAAGTGATAGAAGTTTCGGCAAAACAAAAAATGAAATTATTGGAAGAATAATTTTAATAGATAGAATACAGAATGAAAGAAAAAATAGAAGAATTATTAAACGAAGTTGAAGCTTTTTCTGCAAAAAAAATAGATGAAGTAGAACAGCTACGGATAAAAATTTTAGGTAACAAAGGAGAGTTGAAAAAACTATTTGCTTCGTTTAAGGAAGTAGCAAATGACCAGAAAAAAGAAATGGGTCAGTTGCTTAATCAATTGAAAATCAAAACAGAAGAGAAAATAATAGGGCTAACTTCTAAGTTTGCTCAACAGGAAGATACATCGGAGAATTTTCTTGATTTATCACTTCCTATTTCGGAGGATAGTTTAGGTTCTCGTCATCCACTTTCCATAGTAAAAAATGAAATTATAGACATTTTTTCACGCATCGGATATTCAATTTCTGAAGGTCCGGAAATTGAGGACGATTGGCATAATTTCTCAGCACTAAACTTCCCAAAAGAACATCCAGCGAGAGACATGCAGGATACTTTCTTTATTGATAAAGAAAATGCTCTGCGAACTCACACTTCCAGTGTGCAAGTAAGGGTAATGGAAAATGCAAAACCCCCAATTCGAACTATTTCGCCAGGTCGTGTATTTCGAAATGAAGCTATTTCGGCTCGTGCACATTGCATTTTTCATCAAGTAGAAGGGCTATACATTGACAAAAACGTGTCTTTTGCAGATTTGAAACAAACGTTACTTTACTTTGCTAAAGAGATGTTTGGAGAAAAAACTGAAATCAGATTAAGGCCTTCTTATTTTCCATTTACTGAGCCCAGTGCCGAAGTAGATGTCAGTTGTAATATATGTGGTGGAAAAGGATGTAATGTCTGCAAGCACACCGGGTTTCTTGAAATATTAGGTTGTGGGATGGTTGATCCTAATGTATTAGAAAACTGCGGAATAGACTCTAAAGAATATACTGGTTTTGCTTTTGGAATGGGAGTAGAAAGAATTGCGATGTTGAAATATCAAATCAATGATTTGAGAATGTTTTTTGAAAACGATATCCGAT
>JBMYYT010000351.1:0-1952 GCA_049609665.1 Flavobacteriales bacterium
TTCCGAACACAACGATGTTTTTGAAAATAAAGAAGGATTAGTTTCAACTAAAACGAATAACTCTGGTGGAATTCAAGGAGGAATATCAAACGGTCAGCCGATAAATTTTAGAGTGGCATTTAAGCCGGTTGCAACTATTATGCAGAAGCAAAAATCCGTAAACGAAAGTGGAGAAAAAATTGAATTGGATTTTAAAGGACGACATGATCCTTGTGTGGTTCCAAGAGCCGTTCCTATTGTGGAAGCAATGGCTGCCTTAACTGTATTCGATTTTCTTTTATTGAACAAAATCTCAAAAATATAAAGTATGAAGATTGGTTTTGATGCGAAGCGATTTTTCTTAAACGAAACTGGATTAGGTAATTATAGCCGAGATTTAATCAAAGGAATTCTTGAGTTGGAAATTGAAGATGACTATTTTTTATTCACGACTGAGGAGAAGAATACGCTCAAAACTAAGTTCATAAAGGATTATTCTAATGTTCGAGTTATTACTCCATCAGCCTTTTACAGAAGATTCAAAAGCTATTGGCGTTCAGTGAGATTGGAGAAGCAATTGATAAAAAATAACGTTGAGGTTTACCACGGGTTGAGTCATGAAATACCAAAAAAAGGAAAGTTGAGCAAAATTAAATATGTGGTAACAGTTCACGATTTAATTTTCTTACGTTTCCCTGAAAATTATAACCGAATTGACCGAAAAATTTACAAGAAAAAAGTAGAATATGCATGCACTCATGCGGATAAGATTATTGCTATAAGTGAACAAACCAAGCGAGATATAATGCATTTTTTGAAAATTTCAGAAAGTAAAATTCAGGTTATCTATCAAACGTGTTCTTCTTCATTCAATCATATTTCAGATTATCGATACCGAGATTTAGTGTTGAAAAAATACAACCTTCCAGAGAACTTTATCCTTTCAGTGGGTACAATTGAGAAACGAAAAAACTTGGCTGCATTGGTCGAAGCAATTGGAAAGTCCAACACTCAATTGCCTTTAGTGGCTATTGGAAAACAAACCGATTACACCAAAGAGGTGACTGAAATGATTGATAAATATAACTTAGGTGGTCAAGTAGCCTTGTTACAAAATGTCAGTTTTTTGGATTTACCAGCCATTTACCAATCGGCTAATTTGTTTGTCTATCCGTCACATTTCGAAGGATTTGGAATTCCAATATTGGAAGCTTTGTATAGCAAAACTCCTGTGATTTCAGCAACTGGAAGTTGTTTGGAAGAAGCTGGGGGGACGAATTCTATCTACGTGAATCCAACCGATACAGATGAATTGGCAATCCAAATTGATCGAGTTATTGAATCTCCAGAATTACAATTGGAAATGAAAGAAAAAGGCTACGAATATGCTAAGAATTTTACTTCAGAGAAACAAGCTAAGGAAGTTTTGGAGGTTTATAAGTCAATAGTTTAGATTTAAACAATATAATCTGAATTCTAAAGTTCAACACTCATGAAGAAACAAATAATTTTACTCGGTTTTGTTTTAATAAGTTTTTGTTCTTTTTCAGGAGCCATATGGATTCCAGTAAACATTATTTTTGATTCTACTGTGAGTGTTGTTGATATGAAAGTCCTTTCTTATGAGGGAGATACGATTTTGAAGTATTATGATTTATCGGATAGTACGGTAAAAGAGTTTGATTGTAAATCAAAAAAATATTCATTGATAAAGATAAGAGACAAAAGCTTAAACCCACTAAATAAAAGTTGGTATGGCGAATTTCCTGTTTCGGGTGAAATTGTAAAATTAATTCAATTTAAGTACGGTTCGAGAACAAGGTATGTGTTTGCAAAACAAATAGGGAACTATTATAAAGTCTGGTTTCCTCTCGACATTCCATTTGCAACATATTTATTTAAACGAATTTCATCAGGATTAGATGATTTTTGAGGTGTGCTCTTCTTTTTTATTGGTGCATTCCCTCTAGCAA
>JBMYYT010000352.1:0-1946 GCA_049609665.1 Flavobacteriales bacterium
CCATTAAAACTTATGACACTACTATTTCTTAGATCGGCATGAAATGTTATTGCTCCAGAATCTGCTGATGAATGTGTAATTACATATACATCATTTGAAGCAAGCATTCCAGAAAGGTTAATAGTAGTAATAGAAGGACCTCCATTTGTATATTTTATCAAAGAATAATTAGAAAGATCTACAGTAGAATTTGTTGGATTATAAATTTCAATAGCCTTATTATTTCCACTACTTCCTTCATAATATTCTGAAATAAATAAATCAGCACACGGAATATGACAATATTTTAACGAAAGTTCAAGCTTTATTACGCTATCACAGTCTCCCACTCTTGAAATTGTATCATAGTAAGTTCCGGCTGATTTTAAATAACTTCCATTAAATAATAAACTATCATTTTCTGAACATATAGTATCAAATACTTCGTATTCAGTATATGCAGTTGAGTTTAAATTCAATGTAAAAATGGTGTCGCAAGTAGAATATAAAGTATCATTATAATATCCAGCAGAAGAATAAAATGTACCTCTAAAATTTATTGAATCGAATGAACAAATAGTTAATTCCACCGTGTCTCTATGAAATCCTGAACAACCCGAAGCATTATCAGAAATAGAAAACTCATCTAACAAAAGTCTTTCCTCTGTTGAAGGAGTGATTCTTAGGAATTTTGCTGTAGGAGAATTAATTATTTTAATGTAATTAACATAAGTTTGATTAGTTAGACTTGCTAAAGAATCAACTTTGCTCCAAGTTGTACTATCATCTGAAATTTCAATATATACTTTTGAAATTGCTGGTGCACCATCCCAAGTTCTATACCAAAAACTAACTGTACCAATCCCATTAGGTTTTGAGGGGCTTTGTAATGAAGGTGAACCCGAATTACGTAAGCGAATAGAACGTCCTGTTCCGAGATAAGACTTAGATGCAGTCTGCGAAAGACCATTAGTTATTTCCCAGCCATTATAGGTATGGTTTCCATAAGATCCATTTATAAATAAATCAAAATTCTCTGTTACTTGGGCAATTAAAATTGATGATGAAGAAATTGCTAAAATCAATAAAAATGTACTCAATAATGCCTTTTTCATAATTTATATTTTTTACAAAACTAAAGCTATACGAAGTCAAAATTAACTTTATTGAGTTAATTTTTTATTAACAAAAAAGCCCCTTGTTAACACAAGGGGCTTTGAATTTAATAGAGTTAAGTATTATTTAGATACCACCACTTTTTTGGTAGTTAAGAAGAACTCATTTGAAACAGTAACAGTGTAAACACCATTCTCAAACTGAGAAACATCAAATGTAACTTTATTATTAGTACTTGATACCTCTTGAGAGTATACTAATTTACCAATTGCATCAAACATTTTGATTGTAACATCTTCCTCAATATTTTGACTTAAAATGTCAACCGTAACGAAGTCAGTAGCTGGGTTAGGATAAATATTGATATCACTTTCTGTGATTTCAAACTCTTCTAAACTAACACTATTGATTGACATACACATTCCTGTTGTATCAGTACATCCCTCTGGAGTAGTTACCCAACATGCATAGTTTCCATTTCTTATTGGAGTATAAGACTGGCTTGTTGCTCCTAAGATGTAAGAATAATCATTATCACAATCAACCCACTTATAAGTTACACCAACAGCTGAACATGTTAATGTTATTCCTGATACTGAAAGAGTACCAGCATTAGCAGTGTTAATAGTAAGTACTGTAGTAATAGTATGATTACATCCTGCAGCATTTGTTACAACGTCAGTATAAGTTCCGCTTGTAGAATATACGTTTCCAGTTTCTGGTTGAGTATAAGTGAAACAAGCATCAACTGTTCTAGTTTCAGAAGTTGAAGCTTTAATAGTTAAGTTGAAAACCATTAAACTATCACATCCCATTGTATTTGTAATGGTATCATAAACAGTTCCTGAATA
>JBMYYT010000353.1:0-1944 GCA_049609665.1 Flavobacteriales bacterium
TTGAACTCAATGAAGAAAGAATGGCCAAGAGAATGTGCAAACTCTGTATTAATCCAGGTGAGAAATTAATGACGGAAATAATACTCGTCAAACTAGTAATAGCTATAAAATTCGAAAGTTGCCTTTGAATTTCGTTTTTTGACAAACTGAATCCAAAAATTGCAGAACTCACATTCTCCATCGAATAATAATATAGTAGTGTTGGCTTTCATTACAGTGCTTTTAGTGCTTTGTCCAAAGTTGGATATTTAAATTTATACCCGAACTTATTCAATTTTTTAGAACTTACCCACCTACTTTTCAATATCAGTTCAGGTTCAGTTTTAATAATTCTTGCTCCAATATTAAGTAGCCATTTAGGAGTTGGAAGTCCAAATGAAATAATATTTTGTTTTCTCAGCCTCCACATAAACTCCTCATTAGTTAATGGTGTCGGAGAAACACAATTTATAACTCCGCTAATCCATTGATTGTTAATTGACAAATCTATAATGTTCATTAAATCCTGAATATGAATCCAGCTAATCATCTGTTTTCCGCTTCCTTGTTTTCCTCCTAAACCTAATCTTGTTAAGGTTTTCATCATAGGAAAAGCTCCTCCGTTTTTGCCCAAAACAATAGTCATTCTTAAAATTACCTTTTTGGTGTCAAGAGTTACATTTTCTATTGCTCTTTCCCACTTTTTTGCAACCTCTACGGAAAATCCTTCTCCGATTACTCCGTCAAATTCATCATTTGGACTTTCGTATTCGTCTTGATAAATAGTTGCGGTTGAAGCTTGAATCCACACTTTAGGAGATTCATTTATTTCTTTAAAAGCTTTTTCTAACACTTCAATAGAATCTGTTCTGGAGTCAAAGATTTCTTTCTTGTTATTTTCATTATATCTGCAATCCACTGATTTTCCTGTAAGATTTATAAGGACATCAGTTCCTTTCAAATCATCTTTCCAATTTCCAACAGTTTTTCCATCCCAAGTAATAACTTTTGAGCTGTTATTTTTATTTCTCCCCAATACTTTTAGGGTGTGGTTTTGTTTTTCAAAATGTTGAACCAATTCATGTCCTATGAATCCAGTTCCTCCTGCTATTAGTATGTTCATGATAAATTATTTTGTTTTTTTGACACGGATATTTCAGATCCCTTTAAGAAAAAAACGGAATCAATTTTTTGATCATTAAGAAATGAAAATTCTTTTCCATAGTTGGACTCAAAGTCAATTTCTAAATCATAGTTTTTTACTTCGTATTGTTTCCATTTCGGATGTTCAACCCTATATGAGCTTGTCTTTCTTCCGTTAATTTTTGTGAATCCAACATAGTGTTCAGCAATAAACTCAGCTTTGGAACCTTCAAGTAAATCCAATTCTTTTAAGCCAGTTTCAACTGCCATTGATTGACCTTGATTATCCTGTTTCCAAGAATAATTAACTTTTAAACTATTAGGGTTTTGCTCGACTTTTGAATTCATTTTGGAAACAGAATAGTGTTCCTTGTAAATAGTATTTGCAATAAGTTTAATTAACGGTTTTGGAACAATTTCTTTGATAAAAACCACTCCTTTTTCGCCATTGTTATCTTTTACATAGAAGCGTAAATTTACCTCTTCAAAATTTACGTGATAAGGAAATTGTATTCCAAGAACCCGAGTATTTTGAAACATAAATCCAATAAGACTTACGTAGTAATTTCCCTCATAATCATCCAATTCAGTTCCAAATGGAAGAAAAGGGAGAAGCACTTCTTTTTCAACTTTGTAGTTGATTGCGATTAGATTTTTCCAGTGTGCGGTTAAAAAATTCATAGTGAGTGTTTTTTAATTCCAACAAGTCCTAATAAAATTGAAATAGAAAAATACTCAAATTTGCTTAAACTATTTTATCAAACAAATAAAAAAATACCTAAATCTAAACTCGAAAAAATTAATCAAAATGAAATATCAATT
>JBMYYT010000354.1:0-1940 GCA_049609665.1 Flavobacteriales bacterium
ACAGCAATAAAAACTTTTGCAAAATCATTTTATGATAAAGGAGGAGCAAATCCCCCAAAATATTTATTGTTGTTTGGAGATGGATCCTATGATTATAAGAATAGAGTTCAGCCCAACCATAATTTTGTGCCAGTTTATGAATCGGATAATTCATTATCAGATATCACTTCGTATGTTTCAGATGATTATTATGGAATACTGGACGATGGAGAATCTATTGGTAATAACGACTTGTTGGATATAGCTGTAGGGAGGCTAACTGTTGTTTCGGCTACTCAAGCGAGTAATGTGGTTGATAAAATCATCAATTATCAAAAACAAAATGTTCCTATAGATCAAGTCCAGAATTGCAATACTGGAGCAAATGGCGAGGGTTCTCCTTATGGTGATTGGAGAAATAAAATTTGTTTTGTGTCGGATGATATTGATGATCCAAACTGGGAATGGAAATTTTTCCTTCATAATGAAAAAATGGCTGATTCTGTTCAAAAAAACCACCCAACTTTTAACATCCAAAAAGTACACATGGATGCTTACAAGCAAACTTCAGTTTCTGGAGGAGAAAGATATGCAGATGGAACAGAAGTATTGAGGAGAACTGTTGAAGAAGGAACTTTACTCACTACCTATATTGGTCATGGAGGAGAAGTGGGTTGGGGTTCAGAAAGATTTTTGGATTTAACTACCATAAATGGTTGGACCAACCTCAATAGACTAACTGTTATGCTTACCGCAACTTGTGAATTTACCAAATATGATGATCCCTCAAGAACTTCTGCTGGGGAACTTTGTTTGTTAAATTCAAATGGGGGAGCAGTAGCACTTTTTACCACCACAAGACCTGTTTTTCAGGGAGCTAATGAAAACTTGATTACTTCATTTTTTGAGCAAGTATTTGAGAAAAAAACTGACGGAACACCAAGAACATTAGGAGAAATATACATGGAGACAAAAAACAGCAATCGAGTAATTGGTTCTGATGATCACAGAAGATTCTCATTGATTGGAGATCCTGCATTGAACTTGGCATTTCCAAAACATAATGTAGTCACAACAGAAGTGAACAATGTTCCGGTAAATTCAGTGTTCGATACACTTAAAGCATTGAGCAAGATATCGATAAAAGGATTTGTGGCAGATGCCAACGGAACGCTTATCAGTGATTATAACGGAGTCGTCTATCCAACAGTGTATGACAAGCCACTAACCCTGTCCACTTTGGGAAATAGAGATTTATCAGATGCAAGAACTTATGATTTGCAAAGAAGTGTATTGTACAAAGGGAAAGCTACTGTAAAAAATGGGTTATTTGAATTTACTTTTTTAGTTCCCAAAGATATAAATTACCAATTTGGTTATGGTAAGATAAGTTATTATTGCTACAATGGAGAAGAAGACGGAGCAGGATACTTTGACAAAATAAATGTGGGAGGAGTAGATTTATCTGCTTCTGCTGATAACGAAGGTCCAGTAGTGGGATTGTACATGAATGATAATAGTTTTGTTTCGGGAGGAATTACGGATCAGTCTCCTTTTATCTATGCAGAATTATTTGACTCAAGTGGTATCAATACATCAGGAAATGGAATAGGTCATAATTTGACAGCAATATTGGATGAAAAAACAAGTAATCCCTTGATTCTTAATAATTATTATGAGGCAAATTTAGACTCATACCAAGGAGGGACTATCAATTATCCAATGTCGCAATTAGCAGAGGGAAATCACACTCTGAGTTTCAAATCCTGGGATGTACATAATAATTCATCTGATAACACGATTGATTTTGTGGTGGTTGAAAATGCCGAATTGTCGATTGATCATGTGCTCAATTATCCAAATCCATTTACCACAAGGACTCAGTTTTTCTTTGAGCACAATCAATCTTGTGAGTTTTTACAAGTTCAGGTGCAGGTATTTACAGTGTCTGGGAAATTAGT
>JBMYYT010000355.1:0-210 GCA_049609665.1 Flavobacteriales bacterium
CAAAAAAATATCCTCTGAAAGAAGAGAATTTGAAGCTGGAACACTTGATGAATCAAACGTACCTGTTGCACCGATGACCCTTTTTAATACTTGGATGAAAGAGGCTTTGGATAAAATGGCTATGGAGCCTTATGCGTTTAATTTAGCCACAGCATCCAAAGATGGAATTCCCTCTTCCAGAACAGTTTATATGCGAAGTATCGAAGAGAA
>JBMYYT010000355.1:220-1910 GCA_049609665.1 Flavobacteriales bacterium
TGTTTTCTTTACAAATTACAAAGGAAAGAAGGGGAAAGATATTTCTGAAAATCCAATTGTCTGTGCTAACTTTTTTTGGGCTCAACTCGAGCGTCAAGTTAGAATGATTGGAAAGGCATCAAAAATTAATACTGAACAATCCGATGCCTATTTTGCGAGTCGTCCACGCGAAAGTCAATTAGGAGCATGGGCTTCTCACCAAAGTGAAGAAATTGAAAACCACAAGGAACTCTCAGATAGGTTAGCTTTTTACACTAAGGAATTTGAAAATCAAGAAGTTCCTCGACCACCACATTGGGGAGGATATTTGATTCAACCTCATTATTTTGAATTTTGGCAAGGAAGAGAAAAACGACTTCATGACAGGATTACTTACTCATTTGAAAATGAAAACTGGAAAATTAATCGAATTAATCCATGAGACTTAACTATTTAATATTAAAACTAATAGGTGTTATTTTTTTGTTTTTTGGTTTAAGCAATTGCAACGAAAACTTTGAAAGTGCGAAACCTGTAGAATTTGAAAATATGATTGAGTTCTCTTATTCTAAAGGACTTAAAATATATCAAACCAATGAAGGATATGTGGTTACTATTTCCAATCCAAATACTGGAAAAATATTAGATCATTTTCTTATTACAAAAAATAGCAAAACCAATATCTCTAATATAAAAACGATTCAAACTCCAATTAATCGAGTACTTGCCTACTCCTCTACTTATATTACATTTCTGGATGTATTGGATCAAGTAGAAAAAATAAAAGGAGTAACTTATCCTCAAGGTATTTCAAACGAAAGAATCAATCATCAACTTAGTATAGATTCTACCATTGATGTGGGTTCTGATCAATCTCCAAACAAAGAATTGATTGTGTCTCTAAAACCTGACTTGGCATTAATATATCCTTCAAATGGAAATCACGATTGGTTTTCTTCTTTTGATATTCCTACTATTACCAATGTTGAATACCTTGAAATTCATCCACTTGCACAAGCTGAATGGATTAAATTGTATGGGATATTATTTGACAGACAACCAACGGCAGATTCTATTTTTAATTCAATTGAATCAAGTTATAAAGCAAATAGAGTTAATGATTCGTCAAAAACTAAACCTGTTATTCTTTGTGGAGAATTATATGATAATGTTTGGACATTACCTGGTGGAAATAGTTTTATCAATCAATTGATACAGGACGCTGGTGGAGAGTATTTTTTAACAAATGACACAACTTCAGGGTCACGTAAACTTGATTTTGAATACATACTTCAACACGATTCAGTTATTGATTACTGGATGCTCTTGTCCTATAATCCTAAAGAAATTACTTATTCCTTTCTCAAGGAAAATCAACCTCGATACAGCTATCTTTCTGTATTTAAACCCAATAAAATCTCCGTTTGTAATACAGCTATTACTCCGTATTTTGAAACTTCTATACTTGAGCCTCACTTACTTTTAAGAGATATTAAATCATTTATATATCAAGAGAAACGAATTGAACATTACTACTTTAAGCCATTAAAAGAATAGTATTTCTAATTTTATTGAGTTAAAGAATATGCCTCAATAATAACTTTATCTTTTTTTGTTCTTAATATGATATAATGAAGATGAGATCCTCCTTCTGAATCAGAAAAATTTATCAAGTATGATTTCTTGAAATCACTAATTCTATAAATTGGTT
>JBMYYT010000356.1:0-1888 GCA_049609665.1 Flavobacteriales bacterium
AAAATAAGTTCTCTTCCCTGCTCTTACTGCATTAGAATAAATCTCATCTCTGTTCATTACATCATCCATCTATTTATTATTTTATGTTTTAACTGAACAAACATACGAACTTCTGCCCTATTTTACCAAATTCTAAGTCCTAATGTTTGTTAATCCAGTTCTGGGTATTTTCGCATAAATATGGAATAAAACCGTATTGTTTAGTAATTTTATAGGAACAATACTTCAGTGCTTCAATGAATACATTTAAAAAAACCAGTTTATACGCTCTACTAATAGCCATTGTGTTGCATGTAGCAGGTTTTCTGTTCATGAATGTTACTACATTAAATCCTGGTCCCGTGTTGATTGAAGAAGAACCCTTACTTGAACTGGATTTTACCGAAGAAGAGGAATCTGAAGAGATTGAAGAGGAAGCTCTTAAACCTGAAGAGGAAGAATATGATCCTGATATAAAAAATCTAATGAAGGACATCAGTGACATTAGGAATAATAGTTATAAAGATTATTCGCAAAGTGAGTTGGAGGAAATGAAGCTGAAAGAAATTGAAGAAGCCAACAAAAAAACGGTCGAGGAACTAAGAAAAAATGGATTGAAAGGCTTTGACCCTGAGGAATATCAGGATAAAACGAAGAAAAACGACAATAAAGATAAAACTGGCGAGAATCCTGTAAAAAAGAATCAATATGCTGGGAAAGTAACCAAACAATGTGAAATGCATGGGAGAGGATGCGAGACAGGTACTCCATCTTATAAATGTAATTCTGGTGGAAAAGTTTTTATTGACATTAAAGTTGATAAAATTGGACGTGTGAAAAGTGCCAAAGTCAACACCTCAAAATCAACAACTACAAATCAATGTATTCTTGATGAAGCATTGAAATATGCTCGAAATACTACCAAAGCAGGTTCTGATTTGAACGGAGAACACACCAATGTTGGATACATTATCTATAATTTTATTGGTCAATAAGATGAGAAAAGTTATTTCATTTCTATTTCTCATTTTTCCAACCCTACTTTACTCTCAAGGATTGCGATTAATCAGCATCCTCCCCTCTTATTTGAACGAAAACTCTGGAATAGAAGTGAAATCCAACAATGGAATTTGGACACACAATGATAGTGGAGATGGTCCAATTATATATAAAATTGATTCGAATGGCAACCAATTGGATTCCATCTATTTGAATGGAATAACAGCTGTCGATTTTGAGGATATTACTTCGGATAACGCTGGTAATCTCTACATCGGTGATATTGGAAATAATGCTCATAACCGAACGGATTTGGTGATTTACAAAATTCCAAATCCCGATTCAATTTCTGGAAATAATGTTACTCCAGAAGCAATTCATTATTCCTATCAAGATCAAGTCACATTTCCCGACCCAAATCAAAACTCAGATTGCGAAGCTCTTTTTCACTTTAATGGGAATTTATATTTGATAAGCAAAAACTGGGGAAGCTCGGGGTATTCCAAACTATACCAACTCCCCGACTCAGCTGGAACTTATTCCGCAGTTTTATTAGATAGTTTTGCTTCTCCATTAGTTACTGCTGCCGATATTGATCCAAGTGGAAAATTAGCTGTGCTCTCAATGAATCAAGTTATTATATTCGATAATTACTCCGGAAATGATTTTCTTGGAGGAAGAAAAACTACCATTTCATTTCCTTTGACACAAAAAGAAGGAATTAGCTTTTTGGATTCCAACACCTTATACATTTCTCAAGAGAACCATCGGTTTTTTCCTAATCCCAAATTATACGTACTTAATATCTTGAGTTACCTCAATAACATAGAAATATACCCCGAACTGGAAGCTGGAATTTATCCAAATCCTGTAGAAAATATCTTGTCAGTTAAAGTCAATTCTTTTTATT
>JBMYYT010000357.1:0-1878 GCA_049609665.1 Flavobacteriales bacterium
GTCTTCCATGTACATTCCGCCATTCATGGCAAAGACTAATTTTTCATTCTTTGTTTTGATCCAGTTCTTTAGATTTTTGAAATTCTTAAAAAGTTCGCCCTTGTCGTTTTTCCAATAAAGTTTTAAGTTTTGTTTTTTTAAATCAACAGTATGAGTCAAAATAATTGATTCTTCTTCTTTGGTAAAAGCATAGATTATACTCGCTACAAGCAAGCCAATAAACAATATTCTGATTAAAGATTTCAAGTTTATATCTTATTTTTCTGAAATATATGTCTTATAATCTTCCATACTCTGTAGGATTATTTTCTTGGCAGTTTCAGCATTTTGAAATTCTTCGACTTGTACTTCTTTGTTTTCTAATTTTTTATAATCTTCAAAGAAATTACGCAATTCTTTAATCCAGTGAGCTGGAATGTCATCAATGTCATTCATGTGGTTTACACTCATGTCATTTTCGGCTACTGCAATAATTTTATCGTCCATTTCTCCTCCATCAATCATTCTCATAACTCCAATTACCTTGGCAGATACGATACACATAGGAACAACTGCAATTTGCGATAGAATCATAATGTCCAAAGGATCTTTGTCATCACAATACGTTTGTGGAATAAATCCATAATTGGCAGGGTAGTGCATAGAGGAAAATATCACTCTATCCATCAATAATAATCCTGATTCTTTGTCTAATTCGTATTTGGCACGAGTGTTTTTAGGAATTTCAATAATTCCGTTTACAATATCGGGAGTGTTGTCTCCAATATTTACTTTGTGCCAAGGATTTGTTTTATCTATTGTCATTTATTTGTTCGCTTTTTCTTTGTTTTGAGCATCCACAACAGCCAAGGCAGTCATATTTACTATTTCATCTACACTTGCTCCTAATTGTAAAATATGAGCAGGTTTTGTAAGTCCCATAATTACTGGGCCAATGGAATCTATTCCATTTAATTCTTTCAACAATTTATAATTAATATTTGCAGAATCTAAGTTTGGGAATATTAATGCATTTACGTTTTTACCCACCAATTTTGAGAAAGGAAATTTCTCTTTCAACATTTCAGGATTCAAGGCAAAATCTGCTTGAATTTCCCCGTCTATCACCAAATCTGGACAGGTTTCATGAAGTATGTCAATTGCTTCTTTTACTTTTCGAGAGGTATGATTATTTGCTGAACCAAAGTTGGAATAAGAAAGCATTGCAATAGCTGGAGTCAATCCAAACATTTTGACTACAGTCCCAGTCATTTCGGCTATTAATGCCATGTCTTGTCCTGTTGGATTCGGTGTAATCGCAGAATCGGATAAGAACATAGGTCCTCTCTTTGTAAGCATCACATTGGTGGATGAAATTTTATCCACTCCTTCAACCTTTGGAATTATTTCAATTAATGGTTTTAAAACGGTAGAATACTTTCTTGCATATCCTGAAATAAATGCATCAGCTTGGCCCTCGTTAAGCATCATAGTTGCAAAATAATTTCTATCTCGCATTGTTTTTTCTGCATCAAATAAGGTAACTCCTTTTCTTTGTCTCAGTTCCCAATATTTTTCTGCGAATAATCTTTTTCGTTTTCTTTCACCATAGGCTTTTGGGTCTACAATTTCAATGTCCCCATCAAAACCAATTTCCTCCATTAACTCTTTAATCGTCTCTTTGTTTCCTAACAAAATTGGAATTGCCATTCCTTCGTCATAAACTACTTGAGCCGCTTTTAAAACATCTAAATGATCTCCTTCGGCAAAAACAACACGTTTTTTCTTGTTCTTTGCTCTATTGTGAAGAAGTCGAATTATTTTGTTTCCAGTCCCTAATCTATCTTGAAGCTCGTGTTTGTAATTCTCCCAATTTGTAATGGGTTGAAGAGCTACCCC
>JBMYYT010000358.1:0-1873 GCA_049609665.1 Flavobacteriales bacterium
CATACAAAATTGTTATACCTTTTTTAAATAATTTAAAAATAGAAAAAGTATTGCCTTTATTAACGAATTTACCTGAAAGTTCAAAAATCAAATTATTTAAGGAGTATATACCATTAGAAAAAATAAAAAAAGGAATAGAAAGTTACATACCCACAAACAACCGTTCACAATTGGTAACACAAGGAAGCAATCGGATTATTATGGATGCCTATAATGCTAATCCTTCAAGTATGGTTGGCGCAATTGAAAATTTGGTAAAATCAAAAGCTGACAACAAATTTTTTATTTTAGGAGATATGCTCGAGCTTGGAGAAGAATCAGAAATTGAGCATAGAAAAATCATAAGCCTTCTACAAAACCAAAATCTTGATGGAATATTAGTGGGCAATGAATTCATGAAATATAACACTACTAATTACCCCGTTTTTAAAACAAACAAAGAGGCAAAAGTATATTTGAAAGAACATAAAAGAGAAAACACCCTGTTCCTTATCAAAGGATCAAGAGGAATAAAATTAGAAACAATACAAGAAGTATTGTAAATTTAAGAAATAACAAAAACAACTATGGCTAAAATACTGAACACTAAATCAATAAAATTTTTAGAAAAATATTTGAATAATGCTTCCCCCACTGGTTTTGAAGCTGAAGGACAAAAACTATGGTTAGAATATCTTAAACCCTACATTGATGAGCATTACGTAGATACTTATGGAACAGCAGTTGCCGTAATTAATCCAAAAGCGAAATACAAAGTAGTAATTGAAGCTCATGCAGATGAAATCTCTTGGTTTGTTCACTACATTGATAAAAATGGATTTATTTACGTCCGAAGAAATGGAGGGTCTGACCATCAAATTGTTCCTTCCAAAAGAGTAAATATCCACACCGATAAAGGAATTATCCCTGCCTTATTTGGCTGGCCTGCAATTCACACCAGAAAAGGAAGTAGCGAAAAACCACCTAAACTGGACAACATATTTCTTGATTGTGGAGCAAACTCAAAAGAAGAAGTTGAAAAAATGGGAATTCATGTCGGTTGCGTAATCACCTACCCAGATGAATTTATGATTTTGAATAAAAAATATTTTACTGGGCGCGCGCTCGACAACCGTATCGGAGGATTTATAATTGCAGAAGTTGCTCGTAAGCTAAAAGAAGAAAAAATCAAATTGCCTTTTGGGTTGTACATTGTAAACTCTGTACAAGAAGAAATAGGATTAAGAGGTGCCCAAATGATTGCTGAAAGAATAAAACCTGATGTCGCCATTATCAATGATGTCTGTCATGACACAAACACTCCAATGATTAATAAAATTGAGCAAGGAGATTTTAAATCTGGTGATGGTCCAGTTTTAGCTTATGCTCCAGCAGTGCAGAATAACCTATTGAAATTGTTAATCGATACAGCTAAGAAAAAGAAAATACCCTTCCAAAGAATTGCATTATCAAGCAGAACTGGAACTGACACTGATGCTTTTGCTTATTCGAATGAAGGAGTGGCTTCAGCATTAATTTCTCTGCCTTTGAAATATATGCATACAACCGTGGAAACAGCTCACCGTGATGATGTAGAGAATTTAATTAAACTCTATATTGAGGTATTGAAAAACATTAAAGACGGACATGATTTTAGATATATTAAATGATTTATTTAACTCAGTTAATCTTTATAAAACCTGGTAAAGAAGAACAATTCTTAGAATTTGAAAAAATCGCTATTCCTTTATTGGAAAAATATAACGGGAGGATAATTTATAGAATAAGACCTAAAAAAGAAAACTTTGTTTCTGAAGAAAAAGAAACTCCTTATGAAATTCATTTTATCAGTTTTGAATCTGAAAAAGACTTTAATGAGTTTATGAAAGATGAT
>JBMYYT010000359.1:0-1860 GCA_049609665.1 Flavobacteriales bacterium
ATTTTATCAATTCTTTTTTGGCTTACAGTCCTTCAGATTCTGTAGAGTTAAAGTTAAGGCATTATTTAAAAATAGATCAAGACGATACACTTTGGGCAAAATTGGAATGGCTCGGGATTTTTGAAGATAAAAAAGTGGGATTAAAAGAAGCAACGCCTGCACAAATTTTACAAAAAATATTAGAAGATAAATGGACTCTTGCCCCAGATGATAAAGATATGCTGGTGATGTGGCATAAGATTATTTATAAGAATAAATCGGGAGACAAAAAGGAGATTCACTCCAGTATGGTGTCAATTGGCGAAGGTCAAACCTATACAGCGATGAGTAATACTGTCGGACTACCAGTAGGGATATGCTGTAAACTAATTCTAAACGGAACTATAAAGGAAACTGGTGTAGATTTACCTATTTCAAAAAAATACTATGAGCCAATTCTTAAAGAGTTAGAAGAATTTGGAATTTCGTTTAGCGAGAAAGAAGTTAATTAAAAAAAGTCTCTATTTCGCTTCTTGAATTGATAGAAAGTTTGGTGTAAATTTTATTTATATGAGACTTAATAGTGCTGACACTCACAAATAGATTATCTGCAATTTCTTTGTTGCTCAATTTCTGATTCATAAGTTCAAAAACTTTTAACTCCTGACTTGTTAAGACTTCTTTGTAGTCAGCTTTTTGCGTATTTTTTTTCTGAATTCTAATGTTGTTCAAAATATAAAAGAGAGTAAGTAGTAATAATCCTCCAAATACATAAGTCAAGGTTTTATAGAAACTGACAGAATCATTTTTAAAATAGTTTACTTGTTGTAAGTCAGATTTGAATTGAGCTGTGTAAGGTGATTTTGGATAATTGGATTGCAACCGAGCCAATAAATCTCCGTAATACTCAGAGTGTTGAACATCCAATAAATAATGATTTCTACTAAATGATTTCTCATCCGAATAGAGGCTAAACGCGTATAATTCAATCAATGGATTTTTTAATTGAAAAGCAAATTCCTTTAATTGCGTAAAGTAGTTTTTATAGATGTTGTTTCTTTGAGCATCATTTTTCGTTAAATGAAAATTTGCTAAAATAGATTCTTGGAGAGAGTCTATTTGATTTAAGTTATTAGTAGAATTTGAGTGAGACACTTTTGCTTCGCATAGCATCTGATTCAAATCATTGAGTGGAAAATAAATCGAATCGGAATTATTAGCGATAAATAATTTAGAAATATAAGAATCACATTGATTTAGTAAATGTTTGGAATTATTTATATCATCATTGCAATTGTCCACATAAACAGTGTAATACTGATTGAAGGGAGTTAGGCAATTCCCAATAAATTCAAATTTCCCGGATGAATCAATATTGCTTTCGCAAATGATGTTCTCAATAAGAATTAATCCATTTTTTTTATAATCATCTACTTTTATTAAATATGCTTTGCTGTTATAAAAATCACGATTTACCTCTCCAGAGAAATAGAACTGAGAGGTGGAGATTAAACTCCAAATGATCGTGGTAATTAAAAGTGAAAGCTTTAGCATATTTAATAATTAGTAGATTACAAAATATAAAGTTGAAAGAATAAAACACAGAACTTAACTTTATATTAGGTTAATTTTTAGTTATTTGCGTTTGCTGCTGGTACAGACTTTACAACTTTTCCTTTAATGTGAACTATTTTTAAAGAAGTCTCCGCATTAGATGTAATCTTGACACTTTTGTTAAAAACTCCCGTTCTTTTAGTGTCATATTTCACTTTAATTTCCCCTTTTTTTCCAGGGAGGATGGCCTCCGTTGGAGCAGTAGGAACTGTGCACCCACATGAACCAATAACTTTCGTTATAGTAATAGGAGAATCCCCAGTATTC
>JBMYYT010000360.1:0-1842 GCA_049609665.1 Flavobacteriales bacterium
ACAACTATTAATCCTTTTTTCTTCTCCTTCTAAAAAATACTAAAACTGCAATCCCCAATAAAATCAAGGGCCAAATTGTAATTAGAAAAAGAAATATACCTTTTATAGCACTCCATCCATTGCCAAAAGAGTTGCCAAGTTTTTCTGAAAAAGGAGTTTCTTGACTAATTTCTGGCTCACGTTGGTAATCTACCTTTTGATACAATTCAATTTTGACTGTACTGAAATCTACTTTGTCTTTGAGGTATCTCAATCTTCCTTCTTTGGCTTCAATTTCTTCAGTTATCACTCTTATAGCTTCTTCAGCGGCAATTACATCTTTTATTTTGCCTGTTTTATTTCTTAAAATGTTGATGTATCTATCTCTTACTTCTCTTTTGGTTTTCAATCTGCTTTCTATGTCTACAAACTCAGCAGTCACATCATTGGAGTTGACATTGGCATAATCCGTAAAAATTGATTCGCCTTTTACACGTTTGATTAACTCATGAAATTTATCGTTGGCAATTCTAATAGTTAAAGTATTTGAAATCCTATAATTACTGCTGGTCATGTTCATATCAGAAATCAATCCACCTAATTCTTTGGCTATTTCTCCAATTTCTTCTGAAGATTGAGTGACCTCTTTTACCTGAAATTTCATATCTCCTTTCCAAATTATTTTTCTGTTTGAAATTTTAATTGGAGTGTTTGGAACGAAATTTCCAGAAGGCTTGGCAAGTCCTTTTTTGAAAGTACCTTGCGCTACTTCATCTTTCAATATTTCTTTGGATTCATCTTCCTCTGAGTAACTTAAATTAGAAGAGTTTTCAGAATAATCACTTTCGCAGGATACAAAGGCAGCAAATAATAATAGAGGTAGGATTAGATTTTTCATAATAAGTTTGATTTGGTTTACTGTACACACAAATTTAATTTTGGTTCATTTGATCTGATTTCGATACAATACCGAACCAATCGGGATCACTCAATCTGAAAAAAAACAGTGGTGTTATTCACACTAACCTTATTTTATTCAAGAGAATAAATGGAATAATCTTCATTTTCAAATTGGAGTTTATAATCCAATTTAATATCAGTTCCGAATGATCTTTTTAGGATTACGATATGTTTTAAACCTTTGGATTTCAATTCGTTTATGAATTCTTTGTTTTGAATTTTGTCGTTGAAACTTACCCAACCTTTTCTGTGAGCTAAATACATTGGAGTAGGGTAATAACCACTATTTATTAAAATCAAATCATTTTGATTACTCACTTTATCTAAATCGCTTTCCAAAGTTAATTGCGCGATTTTGTTTTCGGGAATTCGTAAATCGGCTAATTGATTTAATAAACCTTCTGAACAGATTAATAACACTAAAGCTATGGGAATCCAATTTTGTTTTAAACTACTTAATCCATAACCCGCTGTTAGTGCCATTATTGGTAAAAAAGGAAGAATGTAATAAGTATGAACAGCAAAGGTTTCTCCGGATTTTAGAATGATAACTCCAAAAGTTAAAAAGCTAAGAAAAAACACTGAAATTAATAGATTGTTTTTTCTTTTAAATGAAAAATACAAACCTAACAGCATGATTATAAACCCACTGTAAAACAACGAAGTCCCGTAGAATTTTTCTAAAACTGAAGGCAGTAATTCAATAATTTCGTTAAATCCTTGACTCATACTTTTACCCATAAAGAAATGCTCAAATTCATAGGTTTCATTCAAATAAGGAACCCAATAAAAATACCAAAATAGTGAAGGAATCAATGTGAGAATCAATATAAAACTTACTATTGCTTTTTTTGAAATCGAATAACGATTTACAAATAAGAAGATAGGAATTACTGCCAATAA
>JBMYYT010000361.1:0-1784 GCA_049609665.1 Flavobacteriales bacterium
AATTATAATCCTTCCAAAGGAGAGGTGTATAGTCAAATTCCTAATTCACAGAAAGAAGATGTTGAAGTGGCAGCAAAAGCAGCTCAAGCTGCATTTCCAGAATGGAGTAAAATGCCAAAGAATAAAAGGTCTGAGATTATGGTTCGATTGGCGAATTTGATTGACGAGAATCTGGACGAATTAGCAAAAGCAGAAGCAACAGACAACGGAAAGCCCTATAAATTGGCAACAAGAGTCGATATCCCAAGAGCAAGCGCCAATATTCGATTTTTTGCAACAGCGATACTTCACAATTCTTCTGAATCTCACCACATGGAAGAGGGATTTACAAACTACACACTGAATCATCCGCTGGGAGTTGTGGGTTGTATTTCGCCTTGGAATTTACCCTTGTATTTATTTACTTGGAAAATTGCTCCGGCAATTGCTTCAGGGAATTGCGTGATTGCAAAACCTTCGGAAGTTACTCCAATGACAGCTTACCTGTTTTCAAAATTATGTATTGAAGCAGGAATTCCAAAAGGAGTGTTGAACATAGTTCATGGATTGGGAGCGCATGCTGGTGATGCCATAGTGTCCCATCCCAAAGTGAAAGCAATTTCTTTTACTGGAGGAACAGCTACAGGAAAAATCATTGGTCGAAAAGCGGCTGATTCTTTCAAAAAAACTTCGTTGGAATTAGGAGGAAAAAATCCAAATATAATTTTTGCTGACTGCAATTTCGAGAAAATGCTAAGTACAACCCTTCATTCTTCTTTTGCCAATCAAGGGCAAATTTGCTTGTGTGGTTCTCGTATTTTTATTCAAAAGCCAATTTACGAAAAGTTTAAAAAAGCATTTTTAGAAAAACTAAAAACCCATACGGTTGGTAATCCATTTGACGAGAAAACTAAAATGGGAGCTTTAGTCTCCAAAGATCACATGGAAAAAGTATTGGGTTACGTAAAACTGGCTCAGGAAGAAGGTGGTAAAGTTTTATTTGGCGGAAACCAGTTAACTATTGAGGGAAGCGAAAATGGATACTACATGGAACCTACCGTAATTGAAGGCTTGGATTTCAATTGCCGAACCAACCAAGAAGAGATTTTTGGTCCTGTGGTAACGCTAACCCCTTTTGAAACCGAAGAAGAAGTTCTTGAAATGGCAAATTCAACTCAATATGGTTTGGCAGCAACTGTTTGGACAGAAAACTTAACTACAGCTCAACGAGTTTCTCAAGAATTGGAATCGGGAATTGTCTGGGTAAACTGCTGGTTAGTAAGAGATTTAAGAACTCCATTTGGTGGAGTGAAAAACTCAGGATTAGGTCGTGAAGGTGGTTTTAGAGCTTTGGAGTTTTTTACCGAGCCTAAGAATGTTTGTATTAAGTATTAGTTGGAATGGGCATGGAATTTCAAATGAAGACGTTGAAAAGCGTTTCGCAACAAGAAGTCCTTAGTGTTTTTAACAAGTCATTCTCGGATTATTTCGTTTCTCTTCAATTATCAGAAAAACAATTCTTTGAAAAATTAATATCAAATAACATTGATTTTAGTTTATCTGTAGGAGCATTTGAAAATAACAAATTAGTTGGTTTCATTTTACATGGGGTGAATGCTAAATCAGTTTACAATTCAGGAACAGGAGTAATCCCTAAAAGAAGAGGCTTTGGTCTTACCATTCGAATGTATAAGTTTATTCTTCCCATTTTAAAAAGCAATCAAATCTCTAAAGTTGTTTTAGAAGTAATTACGGAGAATATTCAAGCAATTAAGTCGTATAAAAAAGTTGGGTTTTTGACCCGT
>JBMYYT010000362.1:0-1772 GCA_049609665.1 Flavobacteriales bacterium
TTTTGTAAGAAATACGGACGGAAGTTATTCTGTAATGAACGATTCTGGAAAAGTATTGGCGAGTTCATCAGAAGATGAAATTGAAGTGATTGATATTTATCAAAATGGTAAATTTTACTTCATCACCACCGAAGGTTATTACGGAATGGATGGCACCAAGTATTTTAAATAAATTGAAAAGAGAGGTTCGCCTCTCTTTTTTTATGGAATAAACTTTCAAAAAGTATTTTTAAATATCTATTTTCATTCATGGAAAGGATAAAAGTATTGTTTAGCCAAAAACCAGAGAGTCTAATAATTTTGTTGGCTTTTGTTTTTGGGAGTTTATACATCTTTCTTTCACCGCCTTTTCAAGTTCCAGATTCACCTAATCATTTTTTCAGGACGTATCAATTAGCAACTGGGCAGATAACACCAAGTCACGAAAACAATACAGTAGGAGGGTGGGTACCCAAGTCATTCTATGAGCTACAAGAGAGTTTTACTCCCTATCGATACAATGCCTATCACAAAATGGATCGAACGGTGTTGAATGAGGTATCGAAAATTGAACTAAACGAAGAAGATAAAGTTTACATGCACTTTCCTAATACGGGGGTGTATTCACCGGTTTCTTATATTCCGCAGACCATAGCCATGCGAATTGGGTTGTGGTTGAATTTGAATCCATTAACTATTTATTATCTCGTAAGAATTTTCGCCTTTCTGTTCTGGATGGGATTGATTGTTTTGGCTTTCAAGTTCTTTCCTATCAAAAAATTATTGTTAGGTGTTTTGCTATTACTACCCATGTCACTATTCATCAATTCCTCTTTCAGTGCAGATATGATGATTAATGGGTTGAGTTGGTTGTACTTAGCTTTAATTCTAAATATCGCATTGACAAAGAGAGAATTAACCACAAAACTTAAAGTAACACTTTTGGTCATAATTATGCTAATCGGTCTTTCCAAATTGGTTTACATTCCAATTGTATTGACTCTACTGCTTATTCCTTTTTCTAAGTTTCAATCCAAATTAAGAATGGGAGCTTTTATTGCTTTTTCAATATTCTTAGGATTTGGTTCGGCTACTTTATGGAAAAACCACATTGATTCGTTTTACACCTCATACTTGGATTATAATCCTGAGTTCCGAGATAATATAACGCTTGGATATCAAGCGGATATGAATAAACAAATGGAACATATCAAAGCCAATAAACTCAAAACTGTGGGTGTATTTGCAAGTTCTTATGTCCGAGAGTATGGCGATATGATGACCGGTTATATTGGAAATTTAGGATGGAATCGATTCAGAATGCCCATTTGGTTTGTTATTGGAGCCTATTTTATTCTGTTGTTTTTTGCATTTAATTCCAAGTCAGAGGAATACTTTTTATCCGTAAAACAAAAAATGATTCTGATTGGAGTAGTGGGTTGTTCTACAATTCTTGTGATGCTTTCTCAGTATTTGACATGGAATCCTGTTGGGAATGAGAAATTATGGCCGTTAATGGGAAGGTATTTTACCCCAATTTATCCCATGTTGTTTTTGGTGCTTTCTTTTCCTATTCTCAAACTACCAAAAAAGATATTGAACTATGTTTTCTTAGGATATTTAGCGTTTTCTTTAAGCTATACTTGTTACCGCATGAATGATTCTTTTTATGTGAATACGGAGTTAGAGCTGGCTTGGGAATATGATTTTATGAATAAAAGTTCAAATTCGCTTTTGAATGGACATGAGTTTGAATTTGGATTGGTAAATGGAAATACTAATGTAATAGGTTA
>JBMYYT010000363.1:0-1756 GCA_049609665.1 Flavobacteriales bacterium
ATTCGCAGAGTTAAGAGCTGCATAGTATTTGTTCCTATCGTTTCTTAGGATAATAGCAGGAGGGAAGCCAGCATTCATCAATATCAAATTCATTGCAAGTCGCACAGTCCTTCCGTTTCCATCAAAAAAAGGATGAATCCAAACAAATTTGTGATGAAATACTGTAGCCAACTCAATCGCATTTAATTTATTAGGATTAGTAGTAATGTACTCTATTAATTCATCCATCAACCCAGATACTTTCTTAGCATTGGGAGGAACAAAATTGGCTCCTTGTATTCTTACACCTGCATTTCTCAATCTGCCTGCATATAAATCTTCGATGTTATTCAATATAAAACTATGAATGTCCAATATATTGGAGCAATCGAGTTGTTTTTTCTTGTCTACAAGATTATATAAAAAAGACAATGCTTTGTGATGATTGTTCACTTCAAAATGCTCGCGCATGGGTTTCCCTTTTACGGTCATTCCATCGTTGATTACAATATAAGTCTCTCTCAAGGTCATTGAGTTTCCCTCAATACTATTTGAGTTATAAGTCCACTCAACGGAAAGAGCATCTTTTATTTTTTGCAAAGCAATGCCAGGCAGAGGCCTGCTTTTATGCAGCAAATCTCTTTTCTCAATCAATCGGTTGAATAAGGTTTCAAATTCTGGTTTATATGTCAGGTCAATTTCCCACATACCCAAAGGTAATCATTTTTCTTTAATATCGGATAAGTTAAATTTAATTTTATCCGACATTAAATAATTTGAAAAATAGGTTTTCTTGTCAAGTCACCATTCGCTTCGCTGATACTCTCCTTTATATCGAACTCAGGGTTCGGGTTTTTACAAAAGGGAGGACTGAGTAATTCCGAGAATTCGAGATTGTAACGAAGCCCAACATCTCAAACATAAAAAAAGCATCACTCAATAAAGAATGATGCTTTTTAGAATGATTTTAAATTCTAATTACAAATTAGCCGCTTTAACCGCCTCAGTCAATCTTGGTAATACTTCAAAAGCATCTCCAACAATTCCGTAATCAGCTGCTTTGAAGAAAGGAGCTTCAGGATCTGTGTTTATTACCACAATCACTTTACTTTGGTTTACCCCAGCCAAGTGTTGGATAGCTCCAGAAATTCCTGCGGCAATGTAGAGGTTTGGTCTAATTGCTACTCCCGTTTGTCCTACATGTTCGTGGTGAGGTCTCCAATCTGAATCCGCAACTGGACGAGAACAAGCTGTAGCAGCTCCAAGAGCTTTTGCTAAATCTTCCACTATTCCCCAGTTTTCAGGTCCTTTTAGTCCTCTTCCTGCCGAAACTACTAATTCAGCTTCGGGTAATGCGATTTCTCCAGATTGTTCCACTTTACTTTTTACAGTGATTTTAGTTGCTCCTAAATCACAGTCTTCGTTTTGTACTTCTGCAGTTCCTTCTCCCGCTTCTGGCTGAAGAGAATTTGGAGTGACAGAAATTACTTTGGTTGCAGAGTTGATTTTTACGTTTGCGTAAGCTTTTCCAGAAAACGCATTCACTTTAACAGTAAAGTCATTTGTTGGTAAGGCGATAGCACCAGAAACAAATCCAGCTTCTAATCTTACAGCTACTCTCGGAGCAACTGCTTTTCCCGTTAAATCCTGAGAAAATATAACTACAGAAGAATTGTTTTCTTTAGCAACATCCGTTACTAATTTTGTCAATTGTTGACTGTCCAACTCTGTGTTGTTGTGAGCAATTACCTTTTTTGCTCCATAGTTTCCTAAAGAA
>JBMYYT010000364.1:0-1748 GCA_049609665.1 Flavobacteriales bacterium
TGGTGAGTGGACTTTGATGTGTCCGAATGAATGCCCTGGATTATCAGATGCTTACGGTGAAGATTTTGAGAAACTTTATACAAAATACGAAGCAGAAGGAAGAGGAAGAAAAACAATAAAAGCACAAGAGCTTTGGAACAAAATTATTGAGTCTCAAATAGAAACGGGAACTCCATACATGTTGTACAAAGATGCGGCTAACAGAAAATCTAACCAGAAAAATTTAGGTACTATCAAGTCTTCGAACTTATGTACTGAAATTATGGAATATACTGCACCTGATGAAGTTGCGGTATGTAACTTGGCTTCTATTGCATTGCCTAAATTTGTAAAAGACGGAGGATTTGACCACGAAAAATTATACGAAGTAACGTACCAAGCTACTTTGAACTTGAACAAAATAATTGACAACAATTATTACCCAGTTATCGAAGCTGAGAACTCAAACATGCGTCACAGACCTATTGGATTAGGAGTTCAAGGATTAGCTGACACATTCATTCTTTTGAGACAAAACTTTGACTCTGAAGAAGCAAGAAAATTAAATAGTGAGATTTTTGAAACACTTTATTTTGCTGCAATGACAGCTTCTAAAGATTTGGCAAAAGCTGAAGGAGCTTACCAAACTTATGAAGGTTCGCCAGTTTCTCAAGGAATATTCCAATACGATATGTGGGGAGTTACTCCAACTGAAAGATGGGATTGGGCAACATTGAAAAACGAAGTAAAAGCAAATGGAGTGAGAAACTCATTATTGTTAGCTCCAATGCCAACAGCTTCAACAGCTTCTATTTTAGGAAACAACGAATGCTTTGAGCCTTACACTTCTAACCTATACACACGAAGAGTATTATCTGGAGAGTTCATTATTGTAAACAAGCACTTACTAAGAGACTTAGTAAACTTAGGATTGTGGAACAATGACTTGAAGAACAAAGTAATGATTGGAAACGGAAGTATTCAACACATTGAAGAAATTCCTCAAGAAATTAAGGACCTATACAAAACGGCTTGGGAGATTAGTCAAAAATCTATTCTTAACATGGCTGCTGATAGAGGGGCATACATTTGTCAATCTCAGTCTTTGAATATCTTTATGGAGAATGCAAACTTCGGGAAACTGACTTCAATGCACTTCTACGGATGGAAAAAAGGATTGAAAACAGGAATGTACTACTTAAGAACTAAATCAGCAGTAGATGCAATTAAGTTTACAGCTACTAAAGAAAAGAAAGCAGCTCCAAAACCAGTTGAAAACAAACCCGTAATCAACATGGGGCCTGAAACACCAGTTTCACAGCCAGTTGCTGAGACTACTCCAGAACCTGCACAACCGACCAAAGTTGAAGAGACACAAGAAAGTTACTCTTTCTCTGCCTCTAATTCATCGCCAGTTGTTGAGCCTTTGGTATCTCCAATGGAAGCTCCGCTGGCACAAAACACACCTGTGCAAGCCGCTCCAACGAGCAATGAACCTATGTTTATGGATCAAAATGACCCAGCTTATTTGGCAGCAAAGCAACAATGCTCGATCGACAATCCAGACGATTGTGAAATGTGTGGAAGTTAAGCCACATTAATTAATATTACTGCATAAAAAAGCATCAACCGAATGGTTGGTGCTTTTTTATTATAAGTCATTTTGGAGATTAAATTAAAGCAAGTACGACTGCCCCGCAACTGGCGCTCGTTTGTAACGAGTGATTAATCTTATATTTGAATTTAATTTTTGGACCGCCTAATACTAA
>JBMYYT010000365.1:0-1716 GCA_049609665.1 Flavobacteriales bacterium
TTACGATTTGCAAGAAATGATAAAACAGAACTTCCGGGTTATGACCATGAAAGCTTCGCTATCCACACAAATTCAGAAGAGAAACATAAAGATCAATTGCTAAAAGAATTTGTATCGGTTCACAGAGCTACAATTTTATTTTTTACTAATCTCACGTCAGAAGCTTTGAATAGAAAGGGCATAGCGAGTGGCGAGAAAATGTCTGTAAATCAAATAGTTCATATCATTGCTGGCCACACTCATCATCATTTATCTGTTATGGAAGAGAAGTATTTACCAAATCTATAATTATGAAAAAAATAGTTTTATTTCTAACGATCACAGTATTTTCATTTTCTGGAATATCTCAACTACTTACTCCACAAACCGTTTTGTTTCCTACATCACATGGAGACAGTTTAGAGATAGACATCTATTTACCGAATAATACTGGAACATTCCCGGTAATTTTAATTCAAACTCCCTATGGGAAACATAAATCGAGATTAGGACTTCCTTTAGGAATAAATAGAAATTTATCAAGCAGTAATTACGCTTTCGTTGTTCTTGACTGGAGAGGGAAGTTTACAAATATTTCGAAAGCTAATTCTTCAATATCCACTGGTGAGGATGGATATGACTTGGTGGAATGGATTGCGACTCAATCTTGGTGTACGGGTAAAATAGGAACTTGGGGTCCATCAGCGCTTGGAAATGTGCAATTTGAAACTGCCAAAAAACAACCCCCAAGTTTGACATGTGCAGTGCCTATGGTTTGTTCTCCTCATTCTTTGTATAGTGATTATTTTGCTGGAGGTTCAGCAAGGTATGAATACTTGGATCAATTATCAGGCTTGGGGTTTGGCATCACTCCAATTGTAGTAGCCAATCCTTATTATAATAACACTTGGCAGTTTCTCGAGAGTAGAACCATATATCCTGACAGTATAAAAATTCCAATGTTGATGGTGGGTGGATGGTACGACCATAACACAGACGGTGTAATTTTTCAATGGGATACTTGTCGGCAAAAATCGATTCTACCAACTGGAACAAAACACCATCTTTTGATGGGACCTTGGGCACATGGAGGTAACGGGACAGCTTATGTAGGTTCTTCAAATCAAGGACAACTATCTTATCCAAATGGGGCAGAAATGAATGACTCGATGGCTATCGAATTTTTTGATTATCACCTAAGAAATATTAATAACGGTTGGAACTCCAAACCAGCTGTTATGTATTACCAAATGGGAGATGAACAATGGTTGGAGGATACTCAATGGCCTTTGAATTATATTACCCCAACTCCAATTTATCTGCAAGCTGATGGAAGTTTGAAAACATCTCAATCTACTATGGATAGTTTGACTTTTTCCTATAATCCGAATTCGCCATCACCAACAGTAGGAGGGGCTACATTAAGAAATGATTTAACTCAAGGTCCTCATGATCAGGTTCCAGCAGTAGAATCAAGATTCGATTTAATTACTTTTGAGACTCCTACTTTATCAAAAGATTTAAAAATTAAAGGAAAAATAGAAGTAAACTTTTTTATAAGTTCTGACAGACCTGATACGGACGTTGCGGTCAGAATAACAGACGTTTATCCTGATGGACGTTCGATGTTAGTTATGGACGGAATTCAAAGAATGAGATTTAGAAATGGGTATAGACTTTCAGATACCTCCTTAATGCAGCCTGGAGTCGTTTATCCAGTATCGATTGAGTTACCGA
>JBMYYT010000366.1:0-1680 GCA_049609665.1 Flavobacteriales bacterium
TTTCAAGTTTATAATGAGGCCATCCGTCATCGTCATGACCAGAATAGGAATAATATCCATAGGGTTCAAGCAACGTGCAAATAGCGATGTGCATTACATCTAACTTTTGATTTTTACTGAGTTTGATAAACCCTTTGTTTAATTCTTGAACTCCAATCATAAAAATAAGCGACTGCATATCCAACGGTTCATCCATATTAGTTGAAACCTCAGTGAGTAAATCACGCCATTTTTTTTCGAACTCAAAATCCATGTGGCAAAAGTAGAATATTTCCGATTAAAAAAGGAAGAAAATCATCTCGATGTAGTTTCTCAGTTCACGAAACTCAATGAAGCTTGCAACTCGTTGATTTAAAGAATCGATGTCGGTTTTTTGCGATTATATCATAACCCCAATCTCTTATTGCTCTGGGGATTACCCAAAAGATTAACAGCAAATTCCATATTCCACCGATTGATTTTAACACCTGTAACGCAGCACTGGATTTTATAAATGCTTTGTCATTTTTTATAACCACTATGGAATCAATATCAGCATGAATTTGATAGCTATCAATACTATCTTTTCCAATATCAGACTGTAAAGGATGGAAAACAAATTCAGATTTGGATTTTCTTTTCTTAATAAATTGAACCCAAAAATTACAGAATTTGCATTCTCCATCAAATAGAACGAGAACTTTTTTATTTGGTTCCATATATGAATATAACTAAATTCAACATATTAATCTTCTTTGCATTAGGAAACTCTTGTTTGAAAATTTTATAAGCCTTATTTCCAGAAAAGTTGTTTGAATAGGATAGAAAATTATAATGAAGTCTGGCATTATGAAACGGAAACAGAAAAACACAAATTGAGATTTGAAAAAATAATAGAGCGAATACAAAGAGTTTCGTAAATCCCTTCAAATTGAATTCGCTGAAGCAAAATGAACCTTTTTCTTTTAACACTCTTTTTGTCTGTTTTGCAAGATCTATGGTTGATTCCTCAGAGAGAGTTTTGAGTCCAAAAGTACTGATTATGCCATGGGCAGTATCGTTTTTCAAAGAACATTTCAATACGTTTTCATTTAAATAAATAATGTCCGTATGTTTTCTTCTTTTTGCCAATTCAATCATTTTATCTGAAAAATCAATGTTTATTATTTTTTTGATTTTAAAACCATTAAAGAAACGATTGTTTTCGCCTGAGCCTGACATAAAATCAGCAATTATTAAATTGTCTTTATGTTTAAGATTTTTAGTTAAAAGCGAAATACATTTTTTTCGAATTAGGTTCGCCAAGCCAGAGGAAAAAACTTGAGTCAAAAAGTATGATTCACTTAATTTATTAAAAAAGTGTTTAGTATATGATTCTGAATAGAAACCATCATACAATTCTTTATTTTCCATTACTTCAATCATTTTCAATGTTGTTTTTGATTGAGTTTAATACATGTAAATGAACGTTATCAATAATTTTATCCGAAACCCAATTCCAATAAAACGAAGGGCCAATTTCATAATCATAACTTGTGCTAGCGATTAATTCACATTTGTTTTGAGAAATGGGGTTTAAAATAAATTTACCTTCATTTATTTTCAGATATCCTTCTAAATGCTTAGCATCAAAATCCCCGTGAATTGCCAATTCTTTCATTGGTCTTGGAGTTAAATCTTGCGGATTAAAAACCAATAATT
>JBMYYT010000367.1:0-1679 GCA_049609665.1 Flavobacteriales bacterium
AATACCCCAAACGGAATTCAGTATTTTCAATTTATGGTCGTTGATTTGAATAAATCGGAAGATTCACAATTTATCGCGAGGTTTAAAAGATTAGAATTAGCGAAGGAATATTTAAATTTTATAATTGAGAAATAAACAAGAAGTCATTCCGTTCTTGAAACGGAATCTACTGGCAGATAATGTTGCAATTAATTAACAGACCCTGAATCCAGTTCAGGGTGACCAGTATTTTTTTATTTAAATTGTTGAGAAAGTGTGTGTAATATCTTTTCAAACAGAATCAAACACCTCACAAATAACCCCACAAACCTCCTTGATCTCTTCCTCAGAAATAGTCAATGGTGGAGCCAATCTAAAACTCGCTGGGCAAGATAAAAACCAAAATGCTATGATTCCTTTTTCCAAACAACCATGAACTACTTTTTGAGTGATTTCATCATTTTCGAGGTCAATTGCCAGCATCAATCCTATTTGTCTGATTTCTTTTACCAAAGAGTGAGAAAGTAATTCTTTCATCAAAGCGCCTTTCGAGTGAACTGATTCTATCAAGTTTTCTTCTTGAATTACTTCAATATTGGCAATAGCGGCTGCACAATTTACTGGGTGTCCACCAAATGTGGTTATGTGCCCCAGCATAGGATTGTGCGTGAGGCAATCCATAATCTCTTTGCTCGAAACAAAAGCTCCAATAGGCATTCCACCGCCAAGGGCTTTGGCAATAACCAGAATATCTGGAGTAATTCCAAATTGCTCAAAAGCAAAGAAACTTCCCGTTCGTCCAAATCCAGTTTGAATCTCATCCAGAATTAATAATGTTCCAGTTGTTGTGCATTTTTCTCTCAATGCTTTCATGTATTCCAAAGTAGGAATTCTAACTCCAGCATCACCTTGCACGGTTTCGATAATGACACAAGCCGTTTGTTCAGTTATTCTTTTTAAGCCTTCAAGTTCATTGAATTCAATAAAATTTACTGCTGGCAAAAGGGGTTTAAAAGCAGATTGCTTCACCGGATTTCCAGAAACACTTAAAGCACCATGCGTGCTTCCATGGTAGGATTTATGACAAGCAATAATTTCTTGCTTTCCCGTATATCTTTTAGCCAATTTAAGAGCTCCTTCCACCGCTTCTGCTCCTGAGTTTACAAAGTAACTTGTAGTCAGGTTGTCTGGGAGAATTTCATTGAGTTTTTTGGCTAATTCAAGCTGAGGAGTTTGAATAAATTCTCCATAAGGAATAACATGAAGATGAGTGTCCACTTGTTTTTTTATGGCTTCAATCACTTTAGGATGACGGTGTCCAATATTAGTTACTGCCAAGCCCGAAACCATGTCGTAATAGGCTTTTCCAGATTTGTCATAAATAAATAAACCTTCAGCACGAGAAATTTCCAATCCAATTGGGAAAGGGGTAGTTTGTGCCTGAAGATTTAAAAAAGTCTTATGATTGTTCATGGGATAAAAATAGGTATTTTTTTTGCATAAAAAACCCCTTTTTACCAAGTAAAAAGGGGTTAAATTAATTGTTCATTAATCTTTGTTTATTTTCTTCTTTTTCTACCTTTTCTTTAAATTCACTTAAAGGCATTCCGATGTAAACTTTATCCATAGTCTTCGCTATGTTTTTTACTGGATTTGCTCCGCAACTTGTTAGGATGATTAGAATAAGTGTTAAGGTAATT
>JBMYYT010000368.1:0-1660 GCA_049609665.1 Flavobacteriales bacterium
AAGCAAAAGAATAAACTCCTCCACCATTCAAAGATGCTGAATTATCCGAAATTGTTGAGTTTATTACTATTACAAAAGAAGTAGAAAATCGAGAAGTTAAAGAACAAACTCCACCACCATTATCAGAAGCAGAATTATTGGTAATAGTTGAATTAGTTACTTCTACTAATGAAGATGAACGCTCATAAGCAGCAGAATAAACTCCACCACCATCACGGGAGGCTGAGTTATCCGAAATAGTTGAATTAGTTACTTCTACAAAAGAAGAAGAAGAGGAAGAAGTAGAAGCAGAATAAACCCCTCCTCCATCACGAGAAGCTAAATTCCCTGTAACAGTTGAGTTAATCACTTTTACCAAAGAATTAGAAGGAGAAAAAGAAGAGGAAGCGGAAGAAATAGTAGCAGAATATACCCCTCCGCCATGATCAGAAGAAGAATTACCTAAAATGGTCGAGTTAGTTAATTTTACTAAGGAATAAGAGGAAGAGGAAAAGGAAAAAATTCCTCCGCCATGACCAGAAGAAGAATTGTGTGAAATAGTCGAATTATTAATGATTAAAGAATCTCCATTTGAAAACTTAATAGCTCCACCGTTTCCTGAGGTATTTCCATTTACCAACACCATGCTATCCATCACCAAAGTTTTATTGGAAGAACTATTTAAATTTACATTGAAAATTCGAGTCGCATTATTTCCGCTTACAACAAGCGTATCTGTTGAGTTATACAATCCTTTGAACACTAAGTTTTTGTTAAAAGATATTTGACTGGCTAACAAAATGGTGTCGCTACCGCTTGCTATTAAATTGGGATTAAAACGTATGGTATCTCCAGAGCAGGCATCAGTTATAACTTGTCTCAATGAACCTGGTCCTGAATCATTGGTGTTTTGAACTATCTTGGTTGTACCACTAATAGTAATGAAGTTTGTTCTTGTAAAAGTTCTGAAACAACCATCAATATCGGTTACTTTTAATGAAACAGTATAAGTACCAGATTGCGAATAGGTATGAGTTGGGTTTTGCAATGAACTCCCAGAACTCCCATCTCCAAAATTCCATGTCCAGCTTATTATTGGTGCACCAAAAATTGTAGAATCTTTAAAATTTATTGGAGATCCTAAACAAGCTGTTGTTTGTAAAGCGCCAAAATCTACATCTGGGCCAATTGCTTGTAAATAATTAGTTCTGGTAAATTTAGTACGACAGCCATTTACATCAGTAACTGCTAAACTAATCGAATATATTCCTGGAGTCTGATACACATGAGTTGGATTTTTAACTGAGTTAGTATTTCCATCTCCAAAATCCCATGCCCATGAAGCAATTGCTACCGAACCTGAAGAAGCGTCAACAAAATTAGTTGTAAGTGGTGCACAACCAAATAACGGAGAGCCTGTAAAATTAACGGTAGTTGGATTCAAGTATTCAGCAGCACCGACATCTCTTCTTGAATCAGTAATTGCTCTGTTTTGAGCAGCACTTGCATCCAAAGGAGTTCCCTTGTCAATTGCAACACTTGAACAACCTGGCAGTATAGTTTCAGTCGTACCTCCATTGTTTTGTAAAGAGCCTAAATTAAGTTGAACAGCTGTTACACCTAATTGATCGGTAGGTGCACTACCTGTGATACTTGTCTCACTCAAAATATTGTACCCCTG
>JBMYYT010000369.1:0-1658 GCA_049609665.1 Flavobacteriales bacterium
TGGATGGGGATATAGATTGGAAGGAGATGATAATAATTCCAGTTCAAATTGGGTTGCAAGTTCAGTTTCTGTCCAAAATCCGGGAGATGTAAATAACAATGTTTCCGCTCCTTTTCCTCCCCACAATGGAGCTGTTGTTTGGAAAGATCTTTCCACCAATTCAACTATTGATACATCAAATTTAGAAACATTTGTTGGACCTTATTCAACTAATGGGACTTTTACATACGAACTTACTTATAATACTCCATGTGGAATAGTGGTGGATACTGCTTATATTTTTGTTCAATTAGAAACCGTTGATACACTTTTACCAATTACTGCTTGTGATTCTTTTGTATCTCCCTATACTGGTGTAGTAAGGTATTTAAGCGGATTTTATACCGATACAGTTTTAGGAAAAATAACCAATTATGATAGTTTAATTGTAAGTTATAATTTAAGATTAACTACTATTAGCAATTCTAACATATCACAAGATATTGATACGATAAGAAATTTAGTTGATTCCATTAATTTAAAGGCAAACTCAGCGTTTTCAAATACCAATAAATTCTTTTTTACTGAGATAAATCAAAGAGGAAACAGTTCAACTGGAGCTCCTGTTGGAGGAAGACCAAGTTGGTTGACGAATAATGGCTATGTTGAGATAACAGGACCTCCAAACATCGATTTGGAAGGTTATTCTTTGGAGTATTGGCATGAATCAAACCTAAGATTCTCTTATACTTTTCCTTCTGGAACGGTATTAAGCCCTAATGGTATAGCACTTATTGCAACAGCTTTCGCTTCCAATTCTCCTGCTAATTATTACTATAGCAGTAGTTTTGCATTTGAGGATGAAGACGAACCAACAGGAAGAGTGCTTAAAGACTCCAATGGAGTAATAATAGATGCAGTGGGCTACTACAATTATACTTTTCCACTTATTTCAGGAGTAACCAGTGATATGTGGTCAGGGGTTAATACAGTTAATTACGGATGGGGATATAGATTAGAAGGAGAAGATGATAATACCAGTGCAAATTGGGTAAACACGAATAGTTCAAATCAAGATCCTGGTGAAGTTAATACCAATGTAACCGTGCCAAATGAAGCTCATTCAGGAGCATTTGCTTGGAAAGATTTAACAACTAATTTAATAATAGATACAACTGAATTTAGTGTAAATGTTGGGTCATACTCAACAAACGGAAATTATTTGTATGAATTCACTTATAACACGCCTTGTGGGTTAATAAAGGATACGGCTTCAGTTTACGTTCAAATAGAAACCTATGATACATTGCTTCCATTTGCAGAATGTGATTCTTTTATTTCTCCTTATAACGGCAAAATAAGAGTTTCAAACGGATTTTATACAGATACAGTTCTCGGAACAATTACAAACTATGATAGTTTAATGGTAAGTTACCAGTTAACTGTAAAACAATCGTCTGTCTCTACAATTTCTGCAGATGTTTGTGATAGTTTTGTTTCGCCCTTAGGCAGAGTATTAACTTTAACTAATACTTATTTTGACACACTTGTAAATGCGGTTGGGTGTGATAGCATAATTACAATTAACTTAATAGTCAGAAATAAAACATCAGAAACCATTTCTCCTAATGTGTGCGACAGCTACACTTCACCAAGTGGAAAAGTATGGACAATGTCAA
>JBMYYT010000370.1:0-1645 GCA_049609665.1 Flavobacteriales bacterium
GTTAATCTTTCGTTTGCTGCGTTAGCAAAATCCAAATCTTCGGCACTTATTGCCAATTCACTTCCTGCAACTTTAAGTCTTACTTGGTGAGTTGATTTATTTGAGAAAATAGAAACACGCTTCATTGAGTTCAATAAAGATTGTCTTTCAACTGTTAATCTGTTGGGGTTCGTTTTAGGAATTACCGCATCGTAATTTGGATATTTCCCATCAATCAATCTACACACCACATTAAAGTCATCAAACTTAAAATGCACATTGGACTCGCTGTATTCCATAGTCACATCATCCGAAGTGTTTCCAACCAAGTTCTTTAATAAGTTCAATGGTTTTTTTGGAACAATAAAAGAAGCTGGAGAGTCAGCACTACTTCCTGTGCTTCTGTATCTTACAAGCTTATGGGCATCTGTCGCAGCAAATGTTACTGAATCTTTTTCCAATTGAAAAAACACTCCTGACATTACAGGCCTTAAATCATCGTTACCCGTTGCAAAAATTGTTTTTGTAATAGCTCTTGACAAAACATCAGACGAGATAGACATCGTAGATGGAGATTCCAATACTGGTGTATTAGGAAATTCATCTTTATTTTGCCCACTTAATTTAAACTTCCCATTATCAGAAGAAATTTCAATACCGAAATTTTCCATATCTACTGAAAAAGTAAGAGGTTGTTCCGAGAAAGTTTTTAATGCATCCATCAAAAACTTAGCAGGAATTGCAACAGCTCCATCTTCTTTGGCTTCAATTTCAAACTTTGAAGATATGGTGGTTTCCAAATCAGAAGCCAACACGGTTAATTCTTTTCCTTGGATTGTGAACAAAAAATTATCCAAAATCGGCAAAGTATTGTTGGTGCTTAGCACTCCACTAATGGATTGTAAATGCTTGAGTAATAATGTACTTGAAACAATAAATTTCATATATTCGATGGTATAGTTTGTATATAATAGGCTTCAAAGATACTTCTTTGCTAAATGATGATAAGACAATGCAAGTTGTTTTTTTTAACAATTTACCCTAAGAAATGAACAACTCGAAGACAACCAAAAAGAAGATTTATTTTTGAGGTATTAAGTTGCGGAATTAAATGGATTTACTAAATTTGCATCACCCAAGCTAAAAGGGTCTCATGGCCGAGCGGCTAGGCAGTGGTCTGCAAAACCATCTACAGCGGTTCGAATCCGCTTGAGACCTCAAAAAAACCCTTGATTTACTGATGTAAGTCGAGGGTTTTTTTCGTTATATTTAAAAAAATCATTTTTCTATCAAGCCGATTCTCCACATATTGTTTTTGAGTTTAGTTATTCTTTCTTCGTGTAATAAAGAGGAAGAGTCAAGTTACAATTATACCCACAATCCTGGACCTTATATCTATGATTATTACTTCAAAGGAGTTGTAAAAGATACTTCGAACAATGTAAGCTTGGTAAATCATCGGCTAAATTATTTAACCTGTGATTATTCAATTCAAGATACTATCAAAGACAGTACGTACTTTTATCATTTTAGAAATATTGGAGGAAAACATCCTTGCTTTTATCCTGCAGTAGTGTATCTTAAAAACATTGATGATAGTTTAATACTAGAATACACCATAGCAGATTCTTTAAAAAAATTAGACGATACTGTCATGGTAAACATT
>JBMYYT010000371.1:0-1637 GCA_049609665.1 Flavobacteriales bacterium
TTGAAAAAAGAAAAAGAGGAAGTAGAGTTTTTGGAGGTTGGAAGTGCAATTAAATTTTGTAGAGTAGCCGAAGGCTTGGTAGATCTTTATCCTAGATTTAATCCTTGTATGGAATGGGATACTGCTGCAGGTCATGCAATAATTAATGGAGTAGGGAAGGAGTTATACAATGCAAAAACTTCATCAGTAATTGGCTATAACAGAGAGGATTTACATGTTCCCTTTTTTATTTTAACCTAAGTTCTTTATTGTTAATATACCGTTAAATCTATATTTTTTTAGTTTTTGGCATCGAAGTTGTAAATTATAATTCGATTATTGGATTTTATCCGCTATTTGGTTGATAATTGAAAATAGATTGTTATTTTTAAAATCTATAAAAGACACATTATGAAAAAGAAATATATTATCGGAGCTTTTCTTTCGTTAGCTTTAGTTGGAAGCACATATGCACAAGGAGAAGAAAACCTTGTAGAGAATGGAAGTTTTGAGGGAACCAAAGGTAAACTTAAACGATTAAAACAAATAAATAAAGCTGTAGATTGGTTTTCGCCAACAAAATTAAGAGCTGATTTATTTACGAAATCTGCTTCTGGAACAGAAATAGGTGTTCCAAATAATATTTATGGAAAAGAAGATGCCTCGGACGGGGACAACTATGCAGGTATTATAGCTTATTCATACAGAGGAAAAGATCCAAGAACTTACGTTGCAAAACAATTAAAATCAAAGCTTGAAAAAGGAGCAAGATATTGTATTTCCTACAAAGTAAGTTTGGCTGATTTATCAAAATATGCAGTAAATAATTTAGGTGTGAGTTTGACAAAAAAGCCTTTTGAAGTTGAAGCAAAAACTGACATTGTATTGGGTAAGAAGGATAAAGAAACTGTTTTGACAATTTCAAATAATAAAATTTTTGAAAAGAGATACAGCTGGGAGACAGTATGTGCGGAGTATGAAGCTAACGGTGGTGAGAAATTTTTAACAATTGGAAATTTCAATGAGACTACTGATACTAAGTTTAAGAAACTAAGAAAGAAAAAAGGTTTTAAAGGGTCACAAGTTCCTTATGCTTATTATTACATCGATGAAGTTTCGGTAAAAGTTCTTGAGGAAGGTGAGAAATGTGAGTGTGGAGAAATTGATGAAGCTGAAATTGAAAGAGTGATTTATGGAGGTAAGGATGTTTCGACTATTGATGGATTTACAAACGAGGAAGTTGCAACTAATTCGGCAGTTTACTTCGCTCATCTGAAATCAACTTTACTACCAAAGTCGAAGTCAAGATTGGATCAATTGGCTCAAATGATGATTGATAACCCAACTGTTAAGATAAACATGTTTGGTCACATCACTGCAGATGAAGCATTAGCAGGAAGATCAGATGAAATACATTTGGACCTTGCAAGCAGAAGAATGAAGAATGTAGTTGAGTACATGAAAAGTCACGGTATAAGTGCTGATAGATTTGAATCTGAGGTGATGAATACATCAGACCCAGAATCAACGGAAGGAACTTTAATTGGTAAGGCGAAAAACAGAAGAGTAAACTTCAAGATTCAATAATTGAATTAAAACTGGGCCTTTCATTTAAAGGTTTAGTCTTTGTGTTGGATGATATTTCTCCAGGAAAACTG
>JBMYYT010000372.1:0-1616 GCA_049609665.1 Flavobacteriales bacterium
AATCCCTAAGCAAAATTTAGATGTTTCAGAATCACAAGTTAAAACCGCAGCTTTAACCTTATCTCCAACAGTAAATTCTTTTGCAGGATTAACATTTTTTCTTGTCCAAGAAACGAATATCTTTTGAAGAACACCTCTAAAAAAGAGCTCTTCGCCTACGGCTGGAATAATTGCGAGTAGCAGAATATTCATCAAAATATGAGGAGAGTCTCTAAACGATAAAATAAATTTTATTGTTTCATTTGTTGAATTTTCTTTATCGACAAAATACTCAGGCAAGTCCAATTGCATGTTTAAATAGCCAAAAAAACTAACTATTATAACTCCCGATAGGCCTAAAAAAGGAAGTAAGACCGCAAATTTTAAAAATCTTTTTTTTTTAAAAGTAAAAAATTCAATTTCACTTTTATTTGCAAACCAATTAAACACTAAACTTGGAATAACAAAAAGGCCCACACTTTGAATAAGGAAAGAAATGACTAATGGCCAGTATTTTTTAGTATCCATTAATGTTGGAATAAATGATTGTTTTGAAACCTCTTCAAAACTGAAACCAAAGGAACCAATCATGATTCCGAAATGTATTAATTGAAAAATTATTAAGCATAGAAACGCTAATAAAAGAAACGCAAATAACTGCAATCCGTATTTTCCTTTCATAAAATTCAAAACCATAATTTCAAAGGTATTATATTTGTCGGAATTTAAAAGCTTTAAAAACCAACTTGGTAAAGATTGCCGACATAGAATTAGGAGATTTCCCTTTACTACTTGCTCCCATGGAGGATGTGAGTGACCCACCATTTCGTGCTTTGTGCAAGCAGCATGGAGCTGATTTGATGTACACGGAATTTATATCGTCTGAGGGATTGATAAGAGACGCAGCTAAGAGTGTTAAGAAGTTAGATATTTTTGAATATGAACGTCCGGTTGGTATTCAAATTTTTGGTTCCAACATAAATTCAATGCGTCAAGCAACTGAATTGACGGAGAAAGCAAACCCTGATATTATTGACATCAATTACGGTTGTCCTGTGAAAAAAGTGGCTGGAAAAGGAGCTGGTGCTGGAATATTACAAGATATTCCCAAGATGGTTGAAATGACCAAAGAGATTGTGAACTCCACAAGCTTGCCTGTTACGGTAAAAACAAGATTAGGATGGGATGATAACACAAAATATATCATAGAAGTAGCTGAAAGATTACAAGATGTGGGGATTAAAGCGATTTCCATTCACGGAAGAACTCGGAAACAGATGTACAAAGGCGAAGCAGATTGGTCTCTGATATCAGAAGTAAAGCACAATCCTCGAATGCATATTCCTGTTTTTGGAAACGGTGATATTAATTCTCCTCAGAAAGCTGTTGAATATAAAAACAGGTACGGTGTTGACGGAGTGATGATTGGAAGAGCAAGTATCGGTAATCCTTGGTTTTTTAATCAAGTGAAACATTTTATAAAAACAGGAGAAGAATTACCAAAACCATCTATAAACGATAGAGTGGATGTCGTAAAGAAGCATCTTGAAATGTCACTCGAATGGAAAGGAGAACATGAGGGAATTGTAGAGATGAGAAGACATTATTCCAATTATTTTAAAGGAATAAGAGATTTT
>JBMYYT010000373.1:0-1600 GCA_049609665.1 Flavobacteriales bacterium
GTAAATAATAATGCGCCTATTTTATCATTGTTCTGAATGGCAGAAAAAGCGATAACTGCACATAATTCTGCAATCAAATCTTTTTTTAATTGTTTGTTGGATCCAACGTTTTGCGAACCAGAAATATCAACCAACAGCATTACAGTTAATTCCCTTTCCTCCTCAAAAACTTTGACATGTGGAGTTCCAAATCGTGCTGTTACATTCCAGTCAATAGTTCTTATTTCATCGCCATGGGAATATTCTCGAACTTCAGAAAAAGTCATTCCCCTCCCTTTGAATGCCGAATGGTATTCTCCAGAGAAAATCTGATTGGATAGACCCTTGGTCTTAATTTCAATCTTTCTGACTTTTTTTAATAATTCTTTGGTTTCCATGGTTTAGTAAATAGTAAAAAGTGATTAGACATTAGTTTTTTCAAAAAAAATATCCTCTTTACTTTACGATTTTATTATTTCTTTAATGAATTTTCAAAAGCAACATCACTAATCACTTTTTACTAATCACTCCTAACTCACTTAAGGTACTTGTACCGTATTCAATATCGTATCAATTATTTGTTCTACTGTTATGTTTTCTGCTTCGGCTTCGTAACTTAATCCAATTCTGTGCCTTAATACGTCCTTACAAATTGCTCTTACGTCCTCAGGAATTACGTAGCCTCTTCTTTTTACAAAAGCATATGCCTTCGCAGCTAAAGCCAAATTAATACTGGCTCTTGGTGAACCTCCAAACTCAATGAGAGATTCTAATTCTTCCATTCCATTATCAGCTGGATTTCTTGTAGCTCCCACAATATCAACAATGTATTGCTCGATTTTCTCATCCAAATACACTTCTCTTACCACTTCTCGAGCTTTAAGAATTTGATCTGGGTTAATTACTGAGTTTGGTTTTGGAAAAGGTGTTGACGAGATATTTTGACGAATGATTAATTTTTCATGTTCTTTTTCTGGATAATCCAATACCACTTTCAACATGAATCTATCCACCTGCGCTTCGGGCAAAGGATAAGTTCCTTCTTGCTCAATAGGATTTTGTGTAGCCAAAACCAAAAATGGCTCAGGCAATTTATAGGTTTCATCTCCAATTGTTATTTGTCGTTCTTGCATGGCTTCAAGTAAAGCACTTTGGACTTTTGCTGGAGCTCTGTTAATCTCATCAGCCAGGATAAAATTTGAGAAAATTGGTCCTTTTTTTATTGTGAAGTCCTCTTTCTTTTGATTATAAATCATTGTTCCGATTAGATCTGCCGGCAACAAATCTGGAGTAAATTGAATTCGACTAAAATCAACACTTACAGCTTTGGAAAGTGTATTGATAGCTAATGTTTTTGCTAACCCTGGAACACCTTCTAACAAAACGTGTCCATTGGATAATAAACCAATCAATAATCTTTCGACCATATGTTCTTGTCCCACAATTACTTTTCCAATTTCTTGGGTAAGTAGAGAAACAAAAGCACTTTCATTCTTTATTTTTTCATTTAACTGTTGAAAGCGCAATCCGCTGACACCATGTCTACTTTAACATTATAAAAAAGTAATGCTAAAGCAGTATTACCGGCATTCATTAAGAGAAATTCAACATGGCAAATCCA
>JBMYYT010000374.1:0-1580 GCA_049609665.1 Flavobacteriales bacterium
GCCTTATTCCAATATTTAGAAGCGATTGAATCATTTTTTTCCTTTAAAAAATTGATCCACAAATTAAGAGGTTCACTGAATTTATACAAATTAGTATCTACATCATAATTTATTTTTAAGCTTTGAGAAAAAATAGGCACTGTAATTAGCACTAAGAACAAAAGGAAAACATTTTTTTTCATGTTGTAATATTTAACTAAATATAACAATTTCATTAATGAAAATTATAAAGGAGAGCTAAAAAAAACGAAAAATTATTCTCATTAAGAATCAGTTTTTTTTGTGCATCTTTGTTTATGCTTTTATTTCCAAATGCTAAAATAAATATTGGTTTAAGAATACTGAACAAAAGAGAGGATGGTTATCACAATCTCGAAAGTGTTTTTATTCCTATTCCTTTTTATGATAGCTTGGAATTTATCGAGTCAAACCAATTTTCGTTTGACAGTTCTATTGAGATACCAAAAGATAAATCAAACTCAGTTATAAAAGCTTATGAATTGTTAAAAGCTGATTTTAAACTTCCACCTATCTCTATTTATTTGCATAAACAAATTCCTACTGGAGCAGGACTTGGGGGTGGCTCAGCGGATGGTGCTTTTATGCTCAAAGGCTTAAATGATTACTTCGAATTAGGAATTGACAGTATTACTCTTGAAAAATATGCACTTGAAATAGGAAGCGATTGTCCATTTTTTATTGAAAATAAACCTAAACATGTAACAGGAACGGGAGAAATATTGAAAGATGTATCCTTTTCATTATCTGGGCTTTACTGTGCAATTATCAATCCTTTGATTCACATTAATACAAAGCAAGCTTTCCAAGGAATTAAACCGAACGATAAACACCAAAAAGGATTGGAGAAGATTATTACCTCCACTCCTATTTCCGATTGGAAAGATTGGGTAAAAAATGATTTTGAGTACTCCGTTTTTTCTCAGTTTAACGAAATAGCAGAAATAAAAAGATTGCTTTATGACAAAGGAGCAAAATATGCTTCTATGACTGGAACTGGTTCCACAGTTTATGGTTTTTTTGAAACAAAACCCAATCTTGATTCTATTAATTCCAATTATTTCAAAACAGTTTTAAAATTGTAAAACCTGCCTTGTTTAATCCTTTGCAATACCCTATTTTTGCAGACTTATGAGTGAATTACAAACCGAAATAAATAAACGCAGAACATTTGCGATTATCAGTCACCCAGATGCTGGAAAAACTACCTTGACAGAAAAGTTATTGCTTTTTGGTGGAGCAATCCAAACTGCTGGTGCAGTAAAATCGAATAAAATTACCAAAACTGCAACTTCCGATTTCATGGAAATTGAGAAGCAAAGAGGAATTTCGGTAGCTACATCCGTAATGGGATTCAATTATGAAGGGTTAAAAATCAACTTATTAGATACACCAGGTCACAAAGATTTTGCGGAAGATACGTTTAGAACTTTAACTGCGGTTGACTCAGTAATTTTGATTATCGATTGTGTAAATGGAGTTGAGCCACAAACCGAAAGATTAATGGAAGTTTGTAGAATGCGACAAACTCCTGTAATGGTTTTTATTAATAAATTGGATAG
>JBMYYT010000375.1:0-1577 GCA_049609665.1 Flavobacteriales bacterium
CCATTGAAGAAGAACCAAATAACCCGAAATATTTCAGTGAAAGAGGAGTTTGTTTTTTGAATCTAAATCAATTTGGGAGAGCTTTGGAAGATATGAATTCAAGTGTAAAACTTGAACCCAATTATTCATACAGATATGCGAGCAGAGCTTTTGTGAAAGATAAGATGGGCGATACGGAAGGAGGAATAGCTGATTATGAAATAGCTGTTAAACTGGACCCTGAAGATGCAATTGCTCTCAATAATCTGGGATTGCTCCAAGAAAAATTAGGATATAAAAAATCATCCGAAAGGAATTTTAAAAAAGCAGATGATTTAGCGGAGAACAATCCGAATTCTTTGCCTAATATTGAAAAGGATACAAATAAGGTTACTGAAATTAAAAATTCACCCCTTCCTCCTATTCAATCTAATGAAAATGAATCTATTGGGTTAGTTTTTAAGAAAATATTTACGGATTCGAGCACACGGAAAGAGTTTTTTAAATTTCTAAAAAATGGATTTAAAGTCAAGTAATTCTCTACTACCATTTGTCATTCCCGAGAAATTGGGAATCTATTTAGTTAGAATTATACTCATATCATTATTAGTAATTGTTGTTCTCGTTTTTAGATTCTCTTTTTTAAAGGAATAACACGTTAATTTCATTTTTCAACTTTTATTTAAGAATAATTTAACTTAAAAAGTGATTCCGTGTAAAAATAAGTTCTACTTTTGCAGTCGATTTTAAAAACCACTATAAAAACAAACCAAATTATGGCTTTTGACCCAACACAAATACTCTCTGTTACTCTTATCCTTTTTGGGGTAATTGATATCATTGGATCTATTCCTATTGTTTTGAATATCAAAGACAAAGGAATAGTTATTGAATCTGGAAAAGCTACTATAGTCGCTGGATTAATTATGATTGTTTTTCTGTTCTTTGGAGAAAGCGTTTTAGGATTATTTGGAGTAGACATTCGATCGTTTGCAGTAGCGGGTTCTTTAATTTTATTTTTCTTGGGAATTGAAATGGTTCTTGGGGTTACTTTATTTAAAGAAACGGAAGGAACAAACTCTGGATCGATTGTTCCTATTGCATTTCCAATTATTGCGGGAGCAGGTACCATGACCACCATTATCTCGCTGAGAGCAGAATATTTGCCAAGCAGTATTTTGATTGGAATATTGATTAACGTAATCATAATCTATGGAATATTGAGAAGTTCTAATTACATTGGTCGTAAGATTGGGAAAAGTGGATTAGCGATACTAAGAAAAGTCTTTGGAATTATCTTGTTATCGATTGCTATTAAGCTTTTTACCGAAAACATAACCACTTTAATCTCAATTACAAATGATTCTTTATAACGTAACTGTAAGTATTGACGAATCTGTTCATGACGAATGGCTCACTTGGATGAAAGAAGTCCATATCCCAGAAGTAATGGAAACTGGCTGTTTCACAGAAAGTAAAATTTGTAGAATTTTAGCCGAAGAAGAAGGTGGAAAATCCTATTCTATTCAATATTTAGCGCCAGATATGGCTACTTACATCAAGTATCAAACAGATTTTGCTCCAGCCTTACAAGAAGA
>JBMYYT010000376.1:0-1572 GCA_049609665.1 Flavobacteriales bacterium
TAATTAAAAATGCTCAAGCTATGGCTGCAGAATTTGTAGCTCGTGGGTATCAAATTATTTCTGGGGGTACTGATAACCACTCCATGTTGATTGACTTGAGAAGTAAGGATATAACTGGAAAAGAAGCTGAAAACACTTTGGTGAAAGCTGATATTACGGTAAATAAAAACATGGTTCCTTTTGATGATAAATCTCCATTTGTGACTTCTGGAATGAGAATTGGAACTCCTGCAATCACCACTCGTGGATTGAAAGAGGCAGACATGCCAAGAATTGTTGAGTTAATTGATGAAGTATTGATGAACAAAGACAATGAAGCTAAAATTGCTGAAATTAAAGGTAAAGTGAATGAGTTGATGGGAGGGAGGCCTTTATTTGATTATTAAATGAGAACTTTAATTATACTATTTTTTTGTTCTATTATTTTCTTGAATTCTTGTATTGAAACTAAAGTAAAAAAGGAAACTAAATTTATTTATAACACCTTAATTGATTATCCAGTTTTTAATTCGGGTGACTTTTGGATTGAGAAATTTGACCAAAGAGGTTTGCAAAATGCTGTTATTTATGATGATAAATTATATTGTAATACCATTGATGTTGGTGGAGATCAAAATTTTCTTTATTGTTTAAATCTATTAAATGGGCTTGTTGTTTGGCGAGCTCAGGTAGATAGTTATGCTACTCAACAGGTTGCTAATTTTAAAGATACAATTATTTACTGTTCATATTTAGGAAATATTTATGCTTTTAATTCTAATGGTAGTTTACTATGGAATAATAAATATGATCGGCCTTTTGGTGGATATAAAGCTGATTATGAAAGCTCTTTGATATCTTTAATTACTCCTTTTGGTTCTGAAGTTTCTAATTATGAAATTAAAGATGGTAACCTATTTTCAAGAGTGATTAATGATTCTTTAAAAAGAATAATTGAAAGTAAAATAGAAAAAAATGAAATTTCAAATAAAAAATATTTCTTTGAAAGGAATGGATATGATTATGTAATTAAATCATCAGGAGATGTTTATGGAGATGTGATAATTAAAATATCGGTTAATAAAAATTAACACGTGTCATCCTGAATTTAGTTCAGGATCTATATTCAGTGAAATATTACTTAAGAATAAAACGTGAAATATTCTTTACAAGATTCCTGCTCGGAGGCAGGAATGACAGATGAAAAGGGTTTCGACTTGCCGCTCCGCAGGATTTTCAATCCTGTGATTTTCATTGAAATATTACTTAAGAATAAAACTTGAAATATTCTTTGTAAGATACTGAATCATACTTCGATAAACTCAGTACAAGAGTTCACTATGACTTATTAAGAGGACTTCGACTCCGCTCAGGCTGACAGATGAATAAAATTATCAATTATTCATTATCAATTATCCATTGTTAATTACGAAGTGTGAACCACCTCCAACAAAGTCCTAAAAGCAGCAAACTTCCCCGCATATTTCTTTGTGTGATCTACTTGTAACGCAGAAGCAAACTCTGTTTGATACTTAATATAGGTTTCCATGTTTGGCGCTAAATACTGGAAGGAATAAGCTTTTCCACCTTCTT
>JBMYYT010000377.1:0-1548 GCA_049609665.1 Flavobacteriales bacterium
GAACTGGACATTATTTCTACAATCTCAAAAAAAGATTCAACCTTTTTATAAAACCTGCCATTCACAAAACTAACTCTTCTTTGTATGTATATAATTATTCCTTCCACAATAAAAAATACAAAATAATCAAAGAAACAAGATTACACAAAGAACTTGTTTATCAATCTTTTGACTCTGCACAAGCCAACTATAACGACTATTTCAAAGAGCAGTTTATAACCGGTATACCTAAAATTAATCCTGTTGGAGACAATGACTCTAAGAATCAAAGGATCGTTAGAGAACTATTTCAAGCAGAAGGTTTTTATGGAAAAGTACTATGTAGAAAACTATTCGTCTCCACCTTTTCCACCAAAAGTACATTGTTAGTTTTTGATTTATTTTCTGACTCACTAATTGCTTTTAACAAAAATGGAGGGAAAATTTACACCAAAAGCTTAAAAGAAGTAAAAGACTTAACGCCTAAATATATTCTCCAAGATTTAGAAAACGCTTCTAAATTTTATACAGTAACTGAAGAAAAAGGAATCTATTCTTATTATTTTATTGATCTTTTGTCTGGCAAACCAGATTTAGTTCTACAACTTAATGAACTTAATTTTCCTAAAAAACTGAAAATTATTGAGGGTTGGTTATATTTTATTAAACCTCTAAAGAATGGGCTGCATAAATTATATCGGGTTCAGCTTGAAATCAATTAAATTTATTTCCCTGCCAATTCTTGTATTTTAGTTAAATAAAACGGTTAGTTAGTCGTTTTTTAGTAATTTTATCGGTCAAATTGACTTGCAAAAAAGAACTGCACAATTGTTGATTAGCAATTGACAATATACAGCATAAAAATTACACAATGATTCAAGGTCTTATAAAAAAACTAATGGGCGATAGCTCAAAAAATGTTTTCAAAGAAATAAATCCTTTGGTGGATAAAACCAAAGCAGAGTTCGAAAAAATAACTTCTTTATCCAATGATGAATTAAGAGCTAAAACTCAAGAATTCAAATCAAGAATTAAAGAATATACTGCCGATATTGACAGTGAAATTGATACATTAAAAGCGCAGACTCAAGATGCTGAAACTGACGTAGATGAAAAAGATGCTATTTTTCAAGAAATTGAAAAATTAGAACTTAAATCTAATGAAAAATTGGAAGAAGTATTGCTTGAAATACTTCCTGAGGCATTTGCAGTAATGAAAGAAACTGCTCGTAGATTCACTGAAAACGAAGAAATTGAAGTAACTGCAACAGAATTTGATAAAACTCTTTCTTTGAAAAAAGATGCAGTAGAAATTGAAGGAGACAAAGCAATTTGGTTCAACTCTTGGACAGCTGGAGGTGTGGAAGTTACTTGGGGAATGATTCATTATGATGTGCAATTGATTGGGGGTGTGGCACTTCACATGGGGAAAATAGCTGAGATGCAAACTGGTGAAGGAAAAACTCTAGTTGCAACACTACCAGTTTATCTAAATGCTATTACTGGAAACGGAGTTCATTTAGTAACAGTAAATGATTATCTAGCCAAAAGAGACTGTGCTTGGATGTC
>JBMYYT010000378.1:0-1449 GCA_049609665.1 Flavobacteriales bacterium
GAAGAGTTTCTTTATTATTTAAAGTACACAGTAATCGTTTGATTTTTTGAGCCTTAATTTCTTGTACCACATCATCCTCAACTACTACATGACCACCCCACAAATTGTTGGTTTTACCAAAATCTTCTATTTTAGTTTCAAACTCCCACATGGTTTACATAGGAATGTTTCCGTGTTTCTTTTTAGGAAGGTTTACCACTTTGTTTTTCAACATAGAGAAGGCTTTAATCAACTTTTCTCTTGTATCTTTTGGTTCTATTACTTCGTCCACAAATCCTCTTGCAGCAGCATTGTAAGGATTAGCAAAAAGTTCAGCATATTCAGCTTCTTTTTCTTGCCATTTAGCTTCAGGATCTTCTGCAGAATTTATTTCTCTTTTAAATATAATTTCCGAAGCTCCTTTTGCTCCCATTACAGCAATTTCTGAACTTGGCCAAGCGTAATTCATATCTGCACCAATGTGTTTAGAATTCATTACATCATAAGCTCCACCATAAGCTTTTCTTGTAATTACAGTAATTCTTGGAACAGTTGCTTCGCAAAACGCGTACAATAATTTAGCTCCATTTTTTATTATTCCGTTCCATTCTTGATCCGTTCCTGGTAAGAATCCTGGCACATCTTCAAATACTAATAATGGAATATTAAAACAATCGCAATATCTTACAAATCTTGCAGCTTTTTCTGATGCTTTATTATCCAATACTCCAGCCAAAAAAGCGGGTTGATTGGCTACAATTCCAATACTTTTTCCTGCCAATAATCCAAAACCGACTACAATATTTTCGGCAAAATCTTTGTGCACTTCATAAAACGAATCCTTATCAATAACTGAAGAGATTACTTCTTTTATGTCATAAGGTTGATTAGGGTTGGAAGGAATAATCGTGTTTAAATCAGGACGAGACTCATCTCCCATTTCGTAGTCATATTGTGGCGATTCTTCCTCACAGTTTTGAGGGATGTATTTCATCAAATCTTTGATATCTTGAATACAAGCCAATTCATTTTCGCTAGTAAAATGAGTTACACCAGATTTTGTAGAATGTGTACTTGCACCTCCCAATTCTTCGGAAGTTACTTCTTCGTGCGTTACCGTTTTTACTACATTGGGTCCCGTCACAAACATGTAAGAAGAGTTTTCTACCATGAAAATAAAATCGGTAAGTGCTGGTGAATAAACTGCACCCCCTGCGCAAGGTCCCATTATTGCTGACAATTGTGGAATAACCCCACTTGCCATTGTGTTTTTGTAAAATATATCGGCATATCCTCCAAGCGAAACAACTCCTTCTTGAATTCTTGCCCCTCCCGAATCGTTTAATCCAATTAGTGGAGCACCATTTTCCATGGCAAGATCCATAATTCTACATATTTTTTGTGCATGAGCTTCTGCCAAAGAACCTCCCAAAACAGTGAAATCCTGAGAAAATAAATAGACTAACCTTC
>JBMYYT010000379.1:0-1441 GCA_049609665.1 Flavobacteriales bacterium
TGCTAATTTTCTAATTCCAGAAAGTTCCTTTCTTTCCTTTTCGGCTTGTTTAATTTTCTTTTCAAGAATTTCAGTTACAGCAGGATTTCTGTGTAAAAAGTTATCTAATTTTTCTTTCAAAAAATCATTGATAAAAGCCGCCATTGACTTTCCTCCTGGTTCTATTTCATTAGATCCTAATTTAGTTTTCGTCTGGGATTCAAAAACTGGCTCCATTACTTTTACAGCAATTGCAGCAACTATTGATGCCCGAATATCAACTGCCTCATAATTTTTATTGAAATAATCACGAATTACTTTTACATAAGCCTGTCTAAAAGCGTTCTGATGGGTTCCACCTTGAGTGGTATGCTGTCCATTCACAAACGAATAATACTCCTCCCCATATTGTCTTGCATGAGTAATAGCAACTTCAATATCCTCTCCTTTCAAATGAATTATTGGATATAAAGGTTCCGCATCCATGTTGTTCTCGAGTAAATCGAGTAATCCATTTTTTGAGAAAAAGCGGGTGCCATTAAACCAAATACTCAACCCAGGATTTAAATAGCAATAATTCCAAATCATTTTTTCAATGAAAGGAAATCTAAAATTATAATTCTTAAAAACTGTTGAATCTGCTTCAAACTCAACATAAGTTCCGTTGGATTCTTCTGTTTCAAAAATAGGCAAATCTTCTTGAAGAACACCAGTATTGAAAATTGCTCGTTTTATTTTTCCTTCTCTGTAAGCCTCAATTTTAAATGTAGAAGACAAAGCATTAACAGCTTTTGTTCCTACTCCATTTAATCCTACAGATTTTTTAAATGCTTTAGAATCGTATTTTGCACCTGTGTTTATCTTTGATACACTATCAATCATTTTCCCCAAAGGAATTCCTCTTCCATAATCCCGAATAGATACTTTAGTGTCCTTTACTTTGATTTCAATCTTCTTTCCATACCCCATCACAAACTCGTCAATACAGTTGTCAACTACCTCTTTAATAAGGATGTAAATTCCATCATCTGCTGAAGATCCATCACCCAATTTCCCTATATACATTCCTGGTCTTAACCTGATATGCTCTTTCCAGTCAAGGGTTCTTATACTATCTTCATTATAACTATCCGCTTTTGCCATGCAAAAATTAACTTTTAAAGTTTATTAAAATCTACTGTTAAAATACTATTATAATCCGCTTCCTACAATGGTTTTTAAATAAAATAAATAACAAGGTTTTTAACAATATATCATGAATATAATAGTTATTATACTCAGTAAGAAAGAACAACTATTTAACTAAATTTACGTTATTAAAGCACACCAAATAAACTAACTATTAGATTGTTTAAGTACATATTTCTTTTTTTACTACTTTTTGGGATTTCGTTCAAATCACTTTCGAGTCTTCCAGCACCCAAAGTAAATTGTATTTCTGTTTTACCAAATGGAAATATTG
>JBMYYT010000380.1:0-1402 GCA_049609665.1 Flavobacteriales bacterium
TCCGTTAAAATGAGGAATGAATCAAGACCAAAGCTTAAAGCAAATATTTCTCCCGATTATTATATAGCAGATGAAAAAAGAATATTAGAAAAGAGAGATTTATCAAAAACAGGTTCTCCTAATCCAGTAGGTAAATTCTGTATTACTCCCGAAATAATTCCTCCTATTGTATCTCCTTGTTTTTTAATCTCAAGAATATAATCTTCCATTTCTTTGGCCTTTGCCAAATCAGGGCACCTCACTTTATTCTTATCTGTGTTACTAAAATCTAATTCTTGCCAAGGTGCAGCCAGTTCGATTGGACCTACGGAAGAGACATACCCATTAATTTGTATTCCTTCTTTTTCCAAAAATTGTTTTGCGATTGCTCCCGCAACCACTCTGCAGGCTGTCTCTCGAGCAGAAGCTCTCCCTCCTCCCCTATAATCCCTTATTCCATACTTTTCTTGAAAAGTGAAATCTGCGTGAGAAGGACGGAAATTATCTTTTAAATGAGAATAATCCTTCGCTTTATTGTCTTCATTTTGAATAATAAAACCTATCGATGTCCCCAATGTTTTCCCTTCAAATATTCCTGAAAGAAACTGGACTGTATCGCTTTCTTTTCGTTGTGTTGTTATATTGGATTGACCAGGTTTTCTTCTGTCTAACTCCTGTTGAATCTTATCCAAATCCAACTGAAACCCTGCCGGAACTCCATCCAAAATTCCACCAATGGCGATTCCATGAGATTCGCCAAAAGTGGTTAGTTTTAATATGTTTCCGAAGGTGTTTTTCATTGTTTAGTGATTAGTAAAAAGCCATTAGTGATTAGTATTTAATTCTTCGTGAAATATTCTCGTTTAGTCTTCGACTCCGCTCAGACTGACCTTTGATAAAATTAATTCTATCCATCAGTCACACTGAGCGGAGTCGAAGTGTTTTCATCAGTCATAAATTTCAAAAAACCAATCCCTTTTCACTAAAAAATCAATGCCCTTTCGCAGACAAATATCTTTCCGCATCAAGAGCCGCCATACAACCTGTCCCAGCTGCAGTTACTGCCTGTCGGTAGGTTTTATCAGCCGCATCACCCGATACAAATACTCCTGGAATGTTTGTTCTTGAAGTTCCAGCTTGTTCGTATTCGATATAACCTGTTTCATCAAGATTTATTTGTCCTTTGAAAATGTCTGTATTAGGTTTGTGACCTATTGCTACGAAAAATCCTGTTGCAGGAATTTCAGAAACTTCTCCAGTTTTGTTGTTCTTCACTCTCGCCCCAGTAACTCCCATTCCATCTCCTAATACTTCTTCTGTTTCGGTATTGTATAAGATTTCAATATTTTCTGTTTTCTGAACTCTTTCTGCCATGATTTTAGAAGCTCTAAACTCATCTCTTCTTACCAACATAGTTACTTTC
>JBMYYT010000381.1:0-1394 GCA_049609665.1 Flavobacteriales bacterium
CCCATAGGTATTTGAGGAATCTCCACTGGTTGTTTTGCCCAAATGTGTGCTGTCAATTCTTTGGTATCCTCTTGTTACCTGACAGGCATAGCTCCAGCTCACAATTAATGAACTGTCCTTGTGAATAGCAGTAGTCCCTGCAACTCCAGCTGCTGGTGGATAAATTCCTTGTCCATAACCGATAGACAAGGAAATTAATAAAGCTATGTAAAGACAGTATTTCAATTTACTGCTTGATGATTTTCTTGGTAAGAATTTGATTGTTTATTTCAAAAATAGCTAAGTAAGCTCCTGAATTTAGTGAGGTCAAATCAAATTCCACTTGAGAACTTGAATTAAAAATAGTGTTAACAATCTCTCTACCCGACATATCTAACAACTTGTATTTACCACTCTGTAATTCATTTCCAAAATAAACCTTAGTTACATTTGACGTTGGATTTGGATATACAGAAAGATTTATTTTTCTATGCTCATCAATAATTGAAGGAGGACTATAACTTATGCTATCAATGCAAAAATAACCGGGAGTATTCATCCCGTAAATACCATTATCCGAGGATGTTAATTTGAATTTTAAATTTAAAGAAATAGCCGAGTTCATTCCAGATAAATCTACATAGGTCCAATCTTTAATTATGTAATCTGTTGAATCAGGTCCTCTAAAATCAGCTAAATAAAATTCAACAGAATCTGTTCCTCCGAATATTGTTAATTTAAACCAATCCTTTCCGTCAGTGCTATCAATTGCTCCACTTGCATTGGTTGAGTCCCCAAATTTCTTAGCAAAAGCATCTCCGTTTTTCATTGAATGGTAGGCATAGGTGGAATTATTCACCCAAATACCATTAAATACTGAACTCCTATTCAACGCTATAAAAGCTGGATCAAAAGTTGGGAAATAAGTACTACTCGCAAAACCAACTCCATAAGTTTTTGAACCTCCTGAACCAGAGCCTGCAATACAACTATATTGATTACTGAAGGTTGATGTAGTAGTATCTCGCATGGTTGAATAAGAAAATCCTTTCCAAGAACCGCCCCAAGCAGTGTCATATTTATTTTCAAATTTTAACCAACCTGAAACAAAACTACCAGATAAATCGCTTCCATTCCAAAACGAATCTACTTGCAAAGATAAATCTTCAAACCCTGTATAAGTTTGTGATTGACCAGAGTATCCTAAAAGGATAGTAAAAAATAAAATGATGTAATTTTTTTTCATGTTGTATTTATTATTAGTTATTAAAGTTTCCAATTAATAAATACTACTTACAGGAAAGGTAGATGAGAATACTCCTCATAATTGAGAAGAATTAATCACTTGTTTTTATCCCGAAAACAGTACTTATGTGCAGTATGGCAGGTCTCCTGACTCACTCAGTACTTGTTTT
>JBMYYT010000382.1:0-1383 GCA_049609665.1 Flavobacteriales bacterium
CTGGATTTACTTTGGAAGGGTTTTATACTCGATTGAATAATGCGTTTTATTTAGAACCGATAGGAGCGGATGATTTTGGAGAATTATTTGAAAAAAGAAACGGACAAGGCGCAACGGTTCAAGGTGTTACCCTTGAGTTGAGAGCAAACCTAAACATGAAATTGCAATTAGAATCTGGCTTAACCCTTCAAACCAGCCGTTTTGACAACAAAGTGGAATACATTGATGGATTAGAAGGAATAAAAGATTTTATTAGAACTCCAAACACCTACGGATATGGAATATTAACTCTTTTTCCTGAATCAAAATTAAATGGAGTGATTAATTATGTGTACACAGGAAGCATGAAAGTGCCTCACTTTGCTGGAGCACCTAACCAAACCGAAGATGTAATTGAAACCTCAAACCCTTTTCATGAATTGAGTTTAAAAGTAAATTATGAAATTCCTTTTAAGAAATTAAAAACAAAAGTGAATTTCTACGGAGGAATCAGAAACTTGACCAACTCCTATCAATCCAACTTTGACATCGGTAAAAATCGTGACAGTAATTTTGTCTTTGGTCCAGCTCAGCCAAGAACTTTTTATCTGGGAATCAAAGTGTTGAGTTTGTAATTAAATGCATCCGTCATTCCTGCGAAGGCAGGAATCAAAAAAAAGAGCAATAATACTAAGGTCATTCTCGATACATCCCGATGTAAAATCGGGACACTCGAATTGACAGAACTAATATTTAAACTATAAATTGGTAGTTGTCAGTTCGAGTGTTTTAATTTTTCGTGAGAAAAAGAAAAACGTATCGAGAACAAATGTCCAATTATTATTCGTGTTAAAAGGAATCCCGCTAAAAAGCGGGATTAGTTCGACTTGCAACTAAGAATTCGTACTTCGTACTTTTCTAAGTTGAGTCTCTCTAACAACTTGTTAAAAACTTCCAACTCCCTAAATAGGTAAACTAACCATAGCTCAGTAATTTTGAGAAACAATCAAAAAAACCACAAATAAAGCTATGAAATTTTTTATCGATACTGCCAACTTAAACGACATCAAAGATGCTAACGATTTAGGAATATTAGACGGTGTAACTACCAACCCATCTTTAATGGCAAAAGAAGGAATTGGAGGAACTGACAATGTAATGAAACACTACGTAGATATTTGCAACATTGTAGATGGACCAGTGAGTGCAGAGGTTATTTCAACTGATTTTGATGGAATGGTGAAAGAAGGATTAGCGCTTGCCGATTTGCACAAAAACATTGTGGTAAAAGTACCTATGATTCCAGAAGGAATTAAGGCTATCAAATATTTTTCTGAAAAAGGAATCAAAACAAACTGTACGTTAATTTTCTCTGCTGGGCAAGCGTTATTGGCTGCCAAAGCA
>JBMYYT010000383.1:0-1336 GCA_049609665.1 Flavobacteriales bacterium
AAACACTACAAGATTCCCGGAAATTTCTTTGATTAGTGAAATTACGTTACAAACTTGATGTACTGTAGGTACTCCTAAATTATACAATTAACCTCTGAATATTCTTTATTTGTGAAGAAGCTAAAATATATGCTTTCGATTATATTAAAAGAACCGGAAATAGTAATGTAAATGTTAAATGTGAATCTTGGAGGAAGGATCCTGAATCGGAATAAATCACTTAATGCTAATCGACTTGGTTTGATAAAACACTAACAATGAAAACGCAGCAACTCAGCAACTGCTGAACTGATTAAAACTTATGTTTAATTAAACAAATGAACTCCTTTAGAAGAAAAACAATATACTTTATTCCTGTCTGTCTAATTCTCATTTTAGGTGAATTCTTATCTTCAAGATATGGGACTAACGTAATTTTTAGACAGTATCCCGAATTGTCGTTTAAATTTCAAATAGAGAACTATGGAGCTACATTTAATATTTTTAATCCTGACGGTGATTGCTATTTGGTTCATTCAGAACGTTATTTTCCATCTGGTAGAAGATCTAAGCCTTCTCCTTTGAAAGATGATGAGGTATTTATTAAAGAAATTCTTGCTTTTTGCGTATTTGATTCTAGTCTTTTAGTTTCAGTAAAAAGTCTTGATGAAAGAGAGTTATTAATCAAGATAAAATCTACCTATCCCGAAGAAGGCTTTTTAAAGGAATATGAGTTTATTGAAAAAGAAAGTTTAAAGAATATTGTATGGAATCAGTTAGATAGGAATCTTTTCTTGTCACTCCAATTAAATTGGAGTAAGATATTCTGGATTTTGATTATCCTAAGTATTTTGTTTTTTTACTTTTTTAAGCGCGATGCAAAGTCTCCCGCTCCGAAGTAGCTGAGCTGCTTCGTACAGAGCTAACATAAAAGAATTAAATTTAACAATTGCATTGTTAATGAAACTTAGAGTATTAATAATATTTATATACAAATGAAAACGCAGCAGCACAGCTACTGCGAAGCACACTGTAATTTTTGGGAGATTCTACACTAAAATTATAAAATCACCATTTTTCTACATTAAAAATTAAACAAAAAAAGAGCCCTTAAAAAGGACTCTTTTTACAACTATTATTTTAATATAAAATTAAGCCATTACTTTAGCCTTAGGAGCTGCGGCCATGATTTCTTCATTAGCAGCTGACTCAAATTGCTTAAAGTTCTTTACAAACTCATTAGCCAAGTGATTTGCTTTAGCATCATAAGCTCCTTTATCTTCCCAAGTATTTTTTGGGTTAAGGATTTCGGTAGGAACTCCTTCACACTCAGTTGGCATTGATAATCCAAATACTT
>JBMYYT010000384.1:0-1259 GCA_049609665.1 Flavobacteriales bacterium
AAACAGAAAAAGTAGAAAGGGATTGGAGTTTAACTTCAATCCTTTTTTTTATCTTCTTAATTGAATGTAGCCTGTGTATGGCTCAGTGATACTATCTCCTAAATCTATAATGTAAAAATAAGTTCCTTCAGGAAGTATTTTATGATTAATACTGCTGTTTGTCGAATCTGAAAGATTTGTTATCCCATTCCAACCAGTGTGATATCCTTGCTCTTCAAAGACCATATTTCCCCATCGATTAAAAACTTTAGTAGTATTTTTAGGATATAATTTTAGCAATGGAATTTCCCAAGTATCATCTGTCCATCCGCATGAGGCATTAATTGCTTGAGGGATTTCATGAGCAAAACACCTTAATTTAATTTGGTAAATTATAGTGTCAATTTTATCGTTTGTTTGAGAATGAATCTCTAAATAAGGTTTTTCATAAAATGATATCGTATCATCAACTCCATGAGATTGTCTGAAACTAATAACATTTAGAGTGTCAGGGAGAGAGAAGAATTTTGAAAAATCTTCTACCACATAATAACAATCTGAATTGGTAATAATTAATGAGGTATCTCTAATTGTTTTTTTAGATTTAGTATCAATATCTGATTGTGCAGAATTTGCAAATTTATTGATTTGTGGCACATCCCTTTTCTTTGAAACCAAGCAGCTACATCCTAACAGAACAATCAATATGTATAATCCAACTTTCATATTCTATTTTTTTATTTGCATCTATCCAGTGTAAGGTTCAAAAGTAGAATCTCCTAACTCAATGATAAAAAAATAAGTTCCTTCTGGCAATAAGCCATCTTTTTCTGCTGTTTCTTCAAGATTTCCGATATTTGGGACACCACAAAAATGATTTATATATCCTTCTTTTTCATAAACTAAGTTTCCCCATCTATTGAATAATTTCAATACGTTTTTTGGGTATTTTTCTAATTCTGGTATTATCCAACAATCGTTGATGCCGTCACCATTTGGGCTTACAAATTGTCTGTAACCATAGGTAGTTATACATCTCAAACCCACTTCATAATAGAAAGTGTCAATTTTATTATTAAAATGAAAAAACAAAGATATTGGGATATACATTTCTTTTATAGTATCCCCGATTAATGGGAATTGGGAATAGGTAACGTTTTTTAGTGAATCTGGGAAAATGATTTTCTTTGAAATGTCCTCAACCACATATTCACAGTTTTTATTCCTAAGTACATAAGTGGTATCTCCTAAAACCCTTGTTGAGTCAACGTCCACAGTAT
>JBMYYT010000385.1:0-1155 GCA_049609665.1 Flavobacteriales bacterium
CCATTTTTGGTTTATGATTGTCATTCTTCCAAGATAAAGGCCAAAACTTCAGTAGATAAATTAGATTTCTCGAATCTTTGGTTTTTAGAAGATGGACATTGTTTGAGTACACAAGTCAAGCAAATTTGTGAGTTATCCTCAGAGTCTCCCATTAAAGGAGTTAATTTTCAGTTCAAAGCGGGGTCCTTGGATAGTTTAATCAGATTTACAAAAGCCAATAATGGAATTACAATTTTGCCTTATTTGTTATCCTCAGAATTGAAAGAATCCGAAAAAAAACGATTGATTCCATTTGTTAGTCCAGTGCCAGTGAGGAAATTAGGATTGATTACTCACAAGCATTTTGTAAAACAAAAACTCTTGGTAGAAATGGAAAAAACGATTAAAGGTTCGGTTTCTGATTTACTTCCTAAATTAAGTAGGAGGGAAGTGATTGAGCCAGTTTAGTTTTGAAATTTATAGATTTTCATTCTATTTAAGCTTTCTTCATTTTTTTTGCATCGCCCAAAAAAGCGATGTAAAAATAAGATTAGAGTTGAAAATATAATCCATTGTCATTTCCTTGAAAAAGGAAATCTACATTTCGAGAATCTTTCAATTCACGAGGATTCCCCCGCTTAGGCGGGGAATAACATAAAAGAGGATAGGGATTATTTAATTGCCACCAATACATCCACTTCAGCATCAGTTGGGTTTTGTGCTCTTTCTCCGTAAATTTCAAAATCTGCGGTATAGACTCGATCCAAATCACTGTTCCAGATTTCATTCCATGTGCTAAACACCACTCCTTGAGTCAAGTCTCCTTTGGAAACAAATTTCCCATAATTTCCTCCCTCAAAAGCTTGCCCTACCAATCCTTCAGGGATGTTGTCAAAAGAACTTACTTTACACCCTAAAATCGTATCGTAAGGTTGAGTGTGATCTCCTTCATAGTTCGTGTAGATTGAAAATACACTCGCGTCCACTTTGTTTGGGATTTGATTTGCTATGCCTTCCGTCATAAATTTATTCCAGAGTTGACCTATGTCTTGGGCAGATTGTCCATTTTGGTTCGTAGTTCTTACTGCGATTCCGATTACCTTAAAAGGTTCAATTGTTATTGTTTTCATCATATTGTTTTTTTGATTCAATACAAAAGTAAACGCGACTTATGAC
>JBMYYT010000386.1:0-1108 GCA_049609665.1 Flavobacteriales bacterium
CTGATTCTGTTACAATTTCTTTTGCTGCTCCAGTTGTCCCAATAGAAAGTTTAATCCTCCCTATATTCAAAATATTCAATGCTATTTTAAATCCATTCTCTCTTTCCGAAAGCATGTTTTCAACCGGTACCTTCACATTGTTATAAAATACTTGACGAGTAGAAGAGCCTTTGATTCCCATTTTTTTCTCCTCAGCATTCAGAGTAATTCCCTCACTATCAGCTTCAATCAAGAATGCAGTTAATTTATCGTCATCATCAATTTTTGCAAAAACCGTATGTAGATTAGCGAAACCAGCATTGGTAATCCACATTTTTTGCCCGTTGATGATATAGTGTTTTCCATCTTCAGAGAGAACTGCTTTTGTTTTACCTGAATTCGCATCACTTCCAGAGCTGGGTTCTGTCAAGCAGTAAGATGCTTTCCATTCTCCTGAAGCTAATTTTGGAATGTATTTAGCTTTTTGTTCTTCTGTTCCGTAATACAACAAAGGCAAAGTTCCTATTCCTGTATGAGCTCCGTAAGCCACTGAAAAAGAATAACTTCCCCCAAGACTTTCGGTTGCTAACATACTGGTTTTAAAATCCATACCCATTCCTCCTAATTCTTCAGGGATTGATATCGACAACAACCCTAATTCACCAGCTTTTTCCATCAGAGCAGGCATAAATCCTTCTTCCATAGAATCCATTCTATCTAAATGCGGCATGATTTCATTCTTTATGAAATCTTGGCACATATCGGCAAGCATTTTTTGCTCTTCTGTCCATTCTTCTGGTATAAATATCTCGTTTGCTTTTGTGTCTCTGATGATGAACTCACCTCCTTTTATTGGTTCCATTTTTTATAGATTTTCAGATTATTGGATTTTCAGATATTCGGACTGAAATTCCTTAAGTTGTTATTAATTATTTTACTTATTTCGTTTGCCTTATCCACAATCATAAAGTGTTCTCCACCTTCGATTAGAATTGTTTCTTCATCTTTTGGAGTAGGAATTAACCTGTCTTTTGTTCCGTGTATCTTTAAGCAATTATTTAATTTTTCTTTGTTTTTCCAGTTTATCAATTCATTTACAGCCCATTTAGTGAAGCTTGTTTTTGTATCG
>JBMYYT010000387.1:0-1097 GCA_049609665.1 Flavobacteriales bacterium
CCAGTTTTTAAGAATTAAAAACCCCAAAAAAATGTTGTAATATTGGGCAATATTTAGAACAAAAAACCATCTATGGCAAAGCGAAAAACCATCAATATAGAAGGTACTTCAATCACTTTATTAGTGGAAAAAGAGAACGATTATATCTCTTTGACTGACATTGATCACAAGTTTGAAGGGAAGGGGAGACACATCGAAAATTGGTTGCGCAACAAAAATACTGTAGAATATTTAGGAGCTTGGGAACTATTACACAACCCCGATTTTAATTCCATGCAATTCCATGAAATTGAGAGAGAGGTAGGGCGAAATCGCTTTTTATTGTCTGCCAAAAAGTGGGGCAAACAAACAAATGCTATAGGACTAAAAGCCAAAGCGGGTAGATATGGAGGTACGTATGCACATCCTGATATTGCCTTTCATTTTTGCCTTTGGCTCAACCCCGTTTTTCAACTATATATTGCCAAAGAGTTCCAAAGGTTAAAACAAGAAGAAGGCAAACAACAACAAAAAAAATTAGAATGGAACTTGAAAAGATCCCTCACAAAAGTTAATTATCGACTACATACTGATGCCGTGAAAAACAACTTAATCCCAAAAAGATTGACCAAAAAACCAAGAGAAATAGGAGCAATTTATGCCAACGAAGCCGACCTATTGAACCTTGCTTTGTTTGGAACAACTGCCAAAGAATGGCGATTGGCAAACCCTGAAAAAAAGGGAAATATTCGAGATACAGCAACCACAGAACAGTTGATTGTTTTGGCAAATTTAGAAAGTCATAATGCCCATTTAATCAAAGAAGGCTATCCTGCCGATCAGCGATTAGTGAAACTCAATGAGATTGCAATTTATCAAATGGAAGTGTTTAGCAATCCTATTTTTGTGAAGGAATTGGAGGAATGATATATGTAAATTGAAATTTCTCTTTGTTTGATTTTAAACAAAGAGAAATTTCAATTTTTGCCGTTATGTCAAAGAACATAGTTTGAAACTATATTTAGTATATTTACAATATAGAATCAGTCAATTTATGGAAACCAAGTTAAAATAGATTTTAAATTATTTATAGGTATTGGTGTTTTTAAAAACACATC
>JBMYYT010000388.1:0-1039 GCA_049609665.1 Flavobacteriales bacterium
TTTTGACAGTTATATATGATGAGATCCTGAAATCTTCCGAAATTTCGGAACAGGATGACATATCCTTTCTTTTTGATTACCCTTCGACTACGCTCAGGGTACAGCCTTCAGTGTCTGTTTGTCGTAAGGATCTTTTCTTTTTACTCCCCATTCATTTTTTGCTTGTCCAAAAAACGAATCAAAAAAGGACACTTTTTCAATAGGAATTTCTGCTGCGCAGAACCGTACGCAAAACTTCGCGGCGTTTCACGCCTGAATCTCGAAGCTTTTGCGTACTATTCTTATGAAAAAGAGGTTCCTCGTTTTAATCAAAATAACAAACAAAGCGTCATTTCGAACTGAGTGGTAACGAATGTGAGAAACCGCTAGGTTCAGCGCAGCTAAATCTTATTAAAAGAAGGAACTCACAACTTTAAGATTTAGCTACGTTTAACACAAAGATTTCTCCCTACGGTCGAAATGACGGGTTTTCTTTTATGCTGTTCATTTTTTCCATCGATGAAAAAACGAACCAAAAAAATCTAGACGTATTTTCCTTTTTTTGAATTCTACGTTGTATTCCGTATTCGAATCCAGACCGTAAACTCTTTGGATTCTCTTGTACTCCATAACCTTGAATTCTACCAAAAGGAAAATAGATCGGGTTTGAGGTTTAACACAGTTGAATCTTTAAATTTAGCTACGCTGAACCTAAAGGTTTCTCCTTACAGTCGAAATGACGTGGTTTTCTTTTATGCTGTTCATTTTTTCCATCGATGAAAAAACGAACCAAAAAAATCTAGACTTACGAACCTTTATCTAAATTTTTTGCTCGTTCTCTAAATTTTAGGAACTCGCCTTTAAAAAACAGTACTTTGAATAATATTTCGTTTAGGCTCAAACAGCCTAAAATTTTACGGGAACTTCACTTCAAATTTTACGATAAATTTTCGGTAGGTCGGGTAATTCTTTGAATCTTGAAGTTTTTGAGTAGTATTCTTTGAAAAAGAGAAGTTTTTGTTCTTAATGTCTAAATTGATACGTCATGCTGTTCCGAAAT
>JBMYYT010000389.1:0-949 GCA_049609665.1 Flavobacteriales bacterium
TGGAGTGATTGAAGAAAAAACAAGTCGAATAATTGAAATAATAATCTCTTCAATAAAGCCCTTTCAAATTATGATGGGGAAAATAATTGGAGTAGGACTTGTAGGTCTTACACAGTTTTTATTCTGGATATTACTAACTGTTGTTTTGGTTGTAGTATTTATTCCGATGCTTGGTATTGATGTATCTCCCGATGCAGTTTCTCAAATGAGTTCTACGGAAATGATGGCTGCCTCAAAAAGTGAGCTAAACACTTCTATCGCTGCTATTTGGAACCTTCCTTGGTTTGCTTTGATTTCTTCATTCCTCATTTATTTTATTGGAGGTTACTTACTTTATTCTTCTCTGTATGCAGCTATCGGGGCAGCAGTTGATAATGAAACTGATACCCAACAATTTATGTTTCCAGTATTATTACCTCTTATGTTAGGATTCTACATTACATACATGTCAGTATTAACTAACCCTGAAGGTGCTTCCATGTTTTGGCTATCAATGATTCCTTTTACTTCTCCTATCGCAATGTTGGTCAGGATTTCAATGGAATCTGTTGAATTATGGGAAGTACTCCTTTCAATTGGAATTCTAATATTAACTTTCATTGGAACCACCTGGTTGGGAGCGAAAATATACCGAACTGGAATATTGATGTACGGTAAAAAAGTTACTTACAAAGAGATGTTTAAGTGGTTGAGGTATTAGAAAGTTAATATTTTGAAAACAAAATATAGCCATACATATAAAAGTCAAGAAATACACGATTTTGTTTCTCTATTTAATGAAGATGAGACCATTGGCATTATTCGAGATATATTACTTGCTCTTAAATCTCAAAAAAAAGGTGAAGATGAATTCTGGTTAGATGCAGATGTCAGGGCTGGAATTGACTATCCCAACTTTTTTATTGAGGACTTTAAATTACCTTTAATAGAAATGAAAAACATTTTATTT
>JBMYYT010000390.1:0-884 GCA_049609665.1 Flavobacteriales bacterium
AATATAGATTACGATAGAATCACAAAGTTCTCAGCAGCTGATTATGCATTATTATTGTCGTATGCTCGAAAATTGCCGATGGGATTGGAAGTTGGAGGGAATTTCAAGATAATTCACAGAAGAATAGGAGACTTTGCAAACTCATGGGGAATTGGGCTGGATGCAGGTCTTAACTATTCACATGAGGATTGGAAATTTGCTGCAGTATTGAGAGATGTAACAACAACTGTAAATGCTTGGAGCTATTCCATAGATGATGCCACACGCGAAGTATTTGAAGCAACTGGAAACGAAATTCCTGAAAACTCGACTGAAATCACACTTCCAAGATTATTATTAGGTGTTTCGAGAGATTATAAACTCTCCCCTAAATTTAGTTTGTTAGCAGAACTTAATTTAAACACAACTTTTGATGGAAAACGAAATTCCTTAATAAGAAGTAATGCATTTAGCACCGATCCTACTCTTGGATTTGAATTGGGATATAAAAACATAGTTTTTTTAAGAACAGGAATTAATAACATCCAATGGATACGACAGTTTGATGGAAGTGAATCAATATCTATGATGCCCAACATCGGATTAGGAATTGCCTTCAAAAAATTTCAGATTGATTATGCTCTTTCTAATATTGGTAATCAATCTCTTGCTTTGTTTTCTAATGTGTTTTCACTTTCTTTTGGAATTAATTAATAAGACTTGTTTTTTTAACTAAAGATTTCTTTACTTGTTTTGAATTTGTTACAAATTGCATCCATAAAGTTACGATTTGCCTATATCGAAGAAATGTTTTTTGATAATTTAGTAAAAATTGTATCTTTTTAGGGAGTTATATATCCTTAAATAAAGCATCCTTTCTCAATTTTAAAACGTTGAATAAGAAC
>JBMYYT010000391.1:0-860 GCA_049609665.1 Flavobacteriales bacterium
GTGTTGTTGATTTAACAACTATGAAGTCTATTATCTGGAATGATGAGGATATGGGGATGACTTACAAGGAGGAAGATGTTCCTGCTGAGTTATTGGATGAAGCTACAGAATGGAGAAACCACTTAATTGAGTCAGTTGCTGAAACCAACGATGAGTTAATGGAGAAATTCTTCGAGGATCCAGAATCAATTACAGTAGCTGAAATGCGTGCAGCAATTCGCGCAGCAACTATTGACATGAGTATTATTCCTATGATGTGTGGTTCTGCTTTTAAAAATAAAGGAGTTCAGTTCATGTTAGATGGTGTTTGTACTTTCTTGCCAGCACCAGTTGATGTTGAAGCAATTATAGGTACTAACCCAAATACAGACGAAGAGGAAAGTCGTAAACCGAATGCAGATGAGCCGTTCTCAGCTTTAGCATTTAAAATTACAACAGACCCATTTGTAGGTCGTTTGGCTTACTTCCGTGTTTATTCTGGAACATTAGATGCAGGTTCTTATATTTTAAATACACGTTCTGGTAAGAAAGAACGTATTTCTCGTATTTACGAAATGCACGCAAATGACCGTAAGGCTTTAGATAAAGTTCAAGCGGGTGATATTGCAGCAGCAGTAGGTATGAAGGATTTGAAAACAGGTGATACACTTTCTTCTTTGGACAACCCAATTGTATTAGAAAGTATGACATTCCCTGAACCAGTAATTTCGGTTGCAATCGAGCCTAAGACGACTAAAGACTTAGACAAAATGGGTATTGCTATCGCTAAATTAGTGGAAGAAGATCCAACATTAAGAGTAAGAACAGATGAAAATACAGGTCAAACAGTATTGAGTGGAATGGGTGAGTTACACCTTGAC
>JBMYYT010000392.1:0-834 GCA_049609665.1 Flavobacteriales bacterium
TATGCCAGCAAGTACATCATCAAGTACAATTATTGTAACACCAACAGCAATTGGTACACAATCTTATACTTATAATGTAACAATTGACGGATGTACTTCTACTACTGGTACTGTTTCAATCACAGTAGAGGAAGGACCAACAGTAAGTATTGCCGCTCCATCAGGAACAGCTTGTGTGGATGGAACAACTGATATTACTTTAGATGCAACAATCACAGGAATTGCTGCAGTAACAACTCAATGGAGTGGACCTGCTGGATACAGTTCTAATAATGAAGATGCTATAATCTCTAATGTAACTTCCGCAAATAGTGGAACATATACTTTAGTAGCAACATCAGCAAATGGTTGTGTTACTATTGAAACAATTGATGTAAATATTACTGATGAACCTGCAGCACCAAACTTAAGTGCAACAACACTTAATACTTGTGCAGGAACAGCAGTTACTTTAGTAGGAACTAACTATAGTGTAGGTGTAACAGGAACAATCTCTTACAACTGGACAAGCCAAACAATAGGTAGTGGAACAGCCGTTCCAATTGCAAATCAAGCAAACTTCTTGAATGTTAATCCTACTGATACAACTACTTATACTTATAGTGTAACAATTGATGGTTGTACTTCTGAAGTTGCAACAATTACAGTAAATGTAGAAGATGCTCCTACATATACAGTAAATGATTTAAGTATCGCTTGTGCAGATGGAACAACTAATGCAACCATTTTTGTAACAAATGTGGGAGGTTCTCCTGTAACAAGTTGGTCTTGGACAGGACCTAATGGATATACTTCAAGTAGCCAAAATGCTACATTAACAAATGTAACATCAGC
>JBMYYT010000393.1:0-722 GCA_049609665.1 Flavobacteriales bacterium
GTAGTTAAAGGTAATACCGGTCATTTTAAAAAGGCTATCGTTACTCTTAAAGACGGAGATGAAATTGATTTTTACAGCAATATCTAATTTATAGGAAATGGCGGTAAAGAAATTAAAACCAACAACACCTGGACAAAGATTTAGAATTGTTTCAATGTTTGAAACAGTTACTACTAGTACTCCAGAGAAAAGTTTGTTAGCTACGAAAAAGAGATCTGGTGCTACTGGTCGTATGACTATTCGTAATATCGGTGGTGGGCACAAACAACGTTATAGAATCATTGACTTTAAGCGCGAGAAATTTGGCGTTGAAGGAAAGGTTAAAACTATTGAGTATGATCCAAACAGATCTGCTCGTATCGCATTAGTTGTATATGCTGATGGTGAAAAAAGATACATTATTGCACCTACAGGTTTAGAAGTTGGGCAAGTTATTCTTTCGGGTAAAGGTGTTCAACCTGAAGTAGGAAATACACTTTATTTAAGTGAAATTCCATTAGGTACAATTATCCATAACATTGAGTTGAATCCTGGTCAAGGAGCAAAAATGGCACGTAGTGCTGGTTCTTATGCGCAATTAGCAGCAAAAGACGGAAAATTTGCTGTAATCAAATTGCCTTCTGGTGAAATGAGATTAGTGCTTTTAACTTGTATGGCAACTATCGGTTCTGTATCAAACTCTGATCACGCGTTAACACGTCAAGGTAAAGCGGGTGCTAACA
>JBMYYT010000394.1:0-714 GCA_049609665.1 Flavobacteriales bacterium
TTCAAGATACAATTATAAACTATTGTGGAGAAGATAGTTTAATTACCATTAATCTAACCTTAGATACAAATACAACTTATTCAACAAGTATAGAAAACTGTATAAGTTATAACTGGTCAAATGGAATTACTTATTATAGTGATACAGTTGTAATAGATACTTTTTTAAATTTTTGTGGTTTAGATTCTATTCTTATTCTAGATTTAAAAATATTAAATTCAAGTTCTTACTTAGACACCCAATCCTCACCTAGCCCATTCACTTGGATAGATGGAAATACCTACACAACAGACAACAACACAGCTACAGAAACATTAGTAAATGCAGCAGGTTGTGATAGTGTGGTTACTTTAAATTTAACGATAATAGATACGATAATACAAGGAAATATTACAACTTCGTTAGGAAATGCTTTGCAAAATTCAAAAGTGTATTTAATAAAATACTATGCAGCACAAGATTCTGTTTTTGCAATGGATTCAACTTTTACTGATGCGGTTGGTTTTTATGAATTTACAAGTACTTTCCAAAATGCTTATGTAAAAGCAGTACCAAATATCACAAATTATCCAAATGAGATTCCTACTTATAATGTGAGTTCGGCAGTATTTCAAAACGCAGATGCGGTATATTTATCTTATCCTTTTGGGAATACAGATTTCTCTACCATTGCAGGTGTAAATGCTGGAGGAAATGGTTTTATAGCTGGAATAG
>JBMYYT010000395.1:0-713 GCA_049609665.1 Flavobacteriales bacterium
TGGAGAATATGGATAAAGATTCTGGATTATTTGATCAAGAATTTGAAAACAAATTACAAGAAGTAAGAAATTATCTTGAAAAAACGGGATTACCAGCTTGGCATCCGCCAAAGAAACATGGGTTTTTCAGGTATTTAACGGTGCGTAAATCCTATGCTAACAATCAATTGTTGTTGAATTTAACGACTTCCAAAACTCGGCTTGAGGAATTTGATAAACAGGCTTTTGTAAATGCTGTTTTGGATTTATTTGGCGATCGCGTAGCAGGTATTTTATTCACGATTAATGACAGTTTGGGAGAGAGAGCTCACAATGACGAGAATGATTACGAAATGCTTTACGGAGAGAATTTGATAAAAGAAAATTTACTTGGTTTATCGTTTGAGGTAAGTATGCAAAGTTTTTTCCAAACGAACCCAAAATCCGCTGAGCGTTTATATTCCAAAGTCATAGACTACGTAATGGAAGATACTGATTATTCGGAGGAAGATACGGTTATGGATTTGTTCTGTGGAACAGGAACCATAGGTCAGTTGATTTCCAAGAAAACAGGAGTGCAAGTAATTGGAGTGGACATTGTAGCCGAAGCAATTGAAAACGCCAAAGAAAACGCTAAACGAAACGAAGTAGAAACAGCCAAATGGTTTGCAGCTGATGTTGGGAAGTTCTTAACTCAATATCCAGAGTATGAAGGGAAAATAAAAACAATTGTT
>JBMYYT010000396.1:0-669 GCA_049609665.1 Flavobacteriales bacterium
AAGTCACTTGTTATAAGTTTAAGTTTATTGACTTTTTTTTCATGCTTTGTTACTTCCAAATCTTTGTTTAAAAAAGAAAGTTTTAATCAACCCATAATTAAAATAGAAAAAGGTAATGAACATTCGGAAGTAAGAGCAGAACTTGGGAAAAAACTATTTTTTGACCCGATATTTTCTATTGATTCATCTCTGAGCTGTGCAAGTTGTCACAAACCCCAATATGCTTTTAGTGATACAGTAAAATTCAGTCCAGGGGTATTTGGTAGAGCAGGAACAAGAAATACGCCAAGTCTTATGAATATTGGGTTTCACCCTTATTTTTTGCGTGAAGGAAGTGTTCCCACAATTGAAATGCAAGTTTTAATTCCTATTCAAGAGAAGAATGAATTTGCCCATAACATAGTTGAAATCTCCAAGTTAATTCAGCAAATTCCTGAGTATGTTGAATTGAGTAAAAAGGCCTATAATCGTGAACCTGATCATTACGTCATCACTCGAGCTTTAGGTGTTTTTCAACGAACTTTGATTAGCAATAACAGTAAATTCGACAAACAGTTAAAAGGAAAAATAAAACTCTCTAAATCCGAAAGAAAAGGGATGAATTTATTTTTTGGCAAAGCTAACTGTGCGAGTTGTCATTCAGGGTTTAATTTTACCAATTATAAGTTG
>JBMYYT010000397.1:0-638 GCA_049609665.1 Flavobacteriales bacterium
GCATCGCCAAAAATATCAGCAATGTCTTCTTCTTGCTCGCTTCCTGCATCGCCAAAAATATCAGCAATGCCTTCTTCTTGCTCGCTTCCTGCATCGCCAAAAATATCAGCAATGCCTTCTTCTTCGCTTTCACTACCAAAAATATCATCGACAGTTTCCGAAGGATTAGCAAATGAATCTTTTGATTCTGCAACTTTAACAGTAGCCACAGGAGTAGGAATTTCTTCGATTTCAAACATCGGCGCAACCTCTTTTTTGACAGCTTCCATATTAGTCAATTCACCTTTAGGGGTTAATCGCGCAAAAAATGTATTTGGAAATGCCAAGAAAATATGCAAATGCTTAGAATAAGGAATGTAGTTCAAGAAAATCAAAACACCAATCAAGTGTCCCCACCAGCCTATGCGTTCAATCATCATAATTGTTCCTTGTGACAAGCCCGAAAGCATCGGAACAAAAAGGCTACTTACCGCAAAAGCATCCGTATGATGATAAACGTCTAAAGCTTGTAAAGCTTGATCTCCTGAGTTCATCATAAAAATGCAAACGACGAGATATATCTCAAAATACAAGATTAAATTACCGTCCAACTTAGGCCAACCATTCATTTCTGGTTTATGAAATCGTGGAATTTTTAA
>JBMYYT010000398.1:0-637 GCA_049609665.1 Flavobacteriales bacterium
ATTGTTTAAATAACAGTAAGTAAAAATAATGAAAATAAATTAAAAGATTTGGTGTTTGTTTAGAATTCATTGATTAGAAATCATCATATAAAGTAAGTCCAAAATGGTTTTATTAAAAAAAAGAATAATAATAATAATAAGATAAATGAAAAAGTAACATCATGCTGAATTTAGTTCAGCATCTTTATTCACTTAAATATTACCTAATACTAACGTGAAATATGCTCAGTTAGATCCCCGATCGGAGTCGAGGATGACAATGTGAAAGATTCTTTGTGAGAATCAGGTTAGAATGAAAAATTATAATTTTTAGTTTTTGAAAATAGGTTTAGGAGGGAGACACTTGGGTTTACTGATTATTTTTAATTTTCAAATTGGCTTATCATCAAATTAACTAATTAGTTCACCCTAACTTCTTCTTAATCTCATTCAGCTTCATGAGAGCCTCAACTGGAGTTAAAGTATTGATGTCCACATTAGAAATATCATCTCTAATATCTTCTAAAATTGGGTCATCCAAATTGAAAAAACTTAATTGCATTTCATCCGAATTCTCGGTTAAGGATTTCTTCACCTGATCCCTGAGGTTACTCGAAGGGTCTTGTTTTTCATCTCCGTGGGTTTTTTCAAGTCTTGT
>JBMYYT010000399.1:0-595 GCA_049609665.1 Flavobacteriales bacterium
AATCCAATGTGGAGGGCGAAATCATTAATAGATTACAAGAAGCTGATTCTGAAAATTACTCAGGAATTTTGTTGAATGCTGGGGGTTACACTCACACTTCTGTTGCTATTGCAGATGCAGTTGAAGCTATTGAAACCGCAGTAATTGAAATACACATTTCTAATATCTTTGATAGAGAAGATTTTAGAAATAAATCACTTATCTCTAAAAATTGTGCAGGACATATCTCTGGATTTGGATTGAAGAGTTATGAATTGGGGTTGAAGGCTTTGTTGGATAAATGATTTTAAAAAAAAATCTCTGTAAATAGATTCCTGCCGAAGTTTATCTTGAGCAATAGTCGAAAGGCAGGAATGACTTAAAAAAGTATACCCCTTAAAATCAATCCACTTTATCCACAACAACATGGTAAGTAGGATCTTCCATTACGTTTACATCAATTACTTTTTCAGCATTTTCAAGCAATTGAATACAATCTGGAGACAAATGCTTTAAGTGTACTTTCTTACCTGCTTTTTGGTAGCGTTCGGTTAATTTATCCAAAGCTTCAATGGCTGACATATCAGCTACTTTACTGTCTTTAAAATCAATTATC
>JBMYYT010000400.1:0-581 GCA_049609665.1 Flavobacteriales bacterium
GCCTTTTTTAGGTTTAACGATTTCAATTTTTATTTCGTCCTTTTTATCATTCAGTTTTATACTTATTAAATCTCCTTCAACAAGTCTTGAGTTTATAATTTCTTCGGCTAATGGATCTTCAATGTACTTCTGAATAGCTCTAGCCAATGGTCTAGCACCATAGGCAGCATCATAGCCTTTGTCTGCAATAAAATCTTTCGCTAATTCAGATATTTCTACAGTAAAACCTAAGTCTAAAGTTCTTTTATATAATCCTTCTAATTCAATATCGATTATTGTATGTATATCTTCTTTACTTAGTGAATTAAAAATCATCACATCATCAATTCTATTTAAGAATTCTGGTGCAAAAGATTTTTTTAAGGCTGATTGAATAACAACTTTAGAATGGTTGTCAGCTTCTGCTTTTCTAGCAGCAGTACTAAAACCAACGCCTTGACCAAACTCTTTTAACTGTCTTGCCCCGATGTTCGAAGTCATAATTATAATAGTATTCTTAAAGTTAACTTTTCTTCCAAGGCTATCAGTTACTAGTCCATCATCTAATATTTGTAACAATAAATTAAAAACATCTGGATGCG
>JBMYYT010000401.1:0-580 GCA_049609665.1 Flavobacteriales bacterium
CCTGACCGGCAGGCAGGTTCAAGTTTACCTGATCCCTACTATGGAGGAGATAATGGATTTGAAAATGTATACCAGATGTTGGATTTAGCCTGTGAGAGGATTGTTAATAGATTGAAAAAGTGATTTTGCTTTTTTAGGTGTCATCCCGCACTTGATGCGGGATCTAAAATAGATTCTGATGCCGTTATTAATTAACAGATTCTGAATCAAGTTCAGAATGACAAGTTTTTAATATTAAAGTGTAAATGGAATGTCAGTTCTTTATCTTTATACCCTATAATTAAACTATGAGCAAAGGAACTTTATACTTACTCCCCATCACAATGGGAGAATACAATATGGAAACAACCATCCCTGCTGGTGTACAAAAAATAATGGATGAAGTGGAAGTTTTCATTATCGAAAACATAAAAACCACTCGAAGATATCTACGAAAAGTAAACCCCACCTACCCCATTGATGACAAGGAGTTTTTTATTATTGACAAACGAACATCTGCCAAAGAACTTAGAGAATTTGTTGAGAAACACCGAGACAAAACAATTGGTGTAATGAGTGAAGCTGGCTGCCCTGGAATTGC
>JBMYYT010000402.1:0-562 GCA_049609665.1 Flavobacteriales bacterium
GTGTATCAACAACAACTTATAATTTAGATATTTCAGACCAACCAGCAGACCCAACGCTGACACCATCTGATTTAACTATCTGTTTAGGTGAGAGTGTGACTTTATTTGGAACAAACTTTAGTATTGGAACAAATGGTACTTATAATTGGGGTGGAGATACTCTAACAGTAAGTCCACAAACAAGTACAATAGTAGTTACTCCAAGTGTTGCAGGTACAATTACCTACTCTTATAATGTAACAATTGATAATTGTACTTCTGAAACCGCAACAGTTAATATCAGTGTAGAAGATGTACCAACTATCACAGGAGTTGGAACATCAAGTGATATTACTTGTTTGGATGGAACAACAAATGTTATTATTGATGCAACAGTAACAGGAGCAATAAGTACAGTATGGAGTGGACCATTAGGGTTTAGCTCAACAACAGAAGATGCTTTGATTACAGGAGCAACTTCTGCAAATAATGGAGCATATATATTAACAGCAACTTCTGCAAACGGATGTGTATCAACAACAACTTATGATTTAGATATTTCAGACCAACCAGCAGACCCAAC
>JBMYYT010000403.1:0-547 GCA_049609665.1 Flavobacteriales bacterium
CTGATCTGTAACACTTAAATTAAATGTTGCAGTAGACATACATCCATTAGAACTTGTTGCTGTTAATGTATAAGTACCATTATTTGCAGAACTAGCATCTACAATTACAGCATTAACAGAAGTTGAACTATATCCGTTAGGTCCACTCCATACTGTACTTACTGCACCTGTTACTGTTGCATTTAATGTTACATTTGTTGTTCCATCCAAACAAGTAATATCACTTGCAGTTCCTACACCTGTAATAACTGGTGCATCCTCTACACTTACAGTAACTGTCCCTACAGTTGATGTACAACCTGCAATAGTAACACTGTAATTATATACTTGACTTCCTGCTGTTGTTGGTGTAACAGAAACTGTACTTGTCTGTGGATTTCCTGTAATTCCATCACCACTCCAGTTATATGAAGCAGCACCTGATGTTCCTACATTGTAGTTAGTACCAAACAATGTTATTGTTTCTCCTAAACAAATAGTCATATCAGAAGCAGTCAATGATGGATCTGCTGGCTGATCAGTAATAGTCAACTGAATATTCTCAGAA
>JBMYYT010000404.1:0-313 GCA_049609665.1 Flavobacteriales bacterium
TTTTTAACGCAGAGTATTGTAGATGTTGGAATCCAAAATCAGGATATCAATTTTATATATTTAGTTCTGATTGCTCAGTTATTGCTTTTCATGGGGCGAACGGCAGTCGAAATAATTCGTGGCTGGATTTTGTTGCATCTCAGTACAAGGATTAACATATCATTGATTTCAGACTTTTTCATCAAGCTCATGAATCTCCCCATAGCTTATTTTGATAGTAAAATGACAGGGGACATTATGCAACGCATAAGTGATCACCAGCGAATAGAGCAACTACTCACATCGCAATCATTAAATGTTCTCTTTTCGTTGT
>JBMYYT010000404.1:323-546 GCA_049609665.1 Flavobacteriales bacterium
CTTTGGGGCAATTCTGGCTTGGTATAATGGAATCATTTTTGGTGTTTTCCTCATTGGGAGTACACTCTACCTTACATGGGTCTTACTTTTCCTGAAACGCAGAAAAGACCTTGATTACAAAAGATTTACACAATCAAGCAAGGAGCAGAGTAAGGTAATGGAATTGATAAATGGAATGCAGGAAATTAAATTACACAATGCTGAAAAACATAAGCGTTGGAGT
>JBMYYT010000405.1:0-293 GCA_049609665.1 Flavobacteriales bacterium
TGTTGGAGCAAAATCAAAAGGACCTAGAGCACCTAAGGGTAAATTTAGAGGTAGAAGAAAATAATTACGGACTGTAAAGATTAATTGAAATGTTACAACCAAAAAAGGTAAGACGTAGAAGAGTCCAGAAAGGAAGAATTAAAGGATTGGCTCAAAGAGGGAGCACAGTTTCTTTTGGTTCTTTTGGTATCAAATCATTGGAAATGGGTAGAATTACTTCAAGACAAATTGAAGCTGCTCGTATCGCGATGACTAGACGAATGAAAAGAGAAGGTCAAGTTTGGATTAGAATA
>JBMYYT010000405.1:302-526 GCA_049609665.1 Flavobacteriales bacterium
CCTTGGATCACTGGGTTTGTAAAATTAAGCCGGGTCGTATTTTATACGAAATTGACGGTGTAGATATGGACACAGCGAAAGAAGCGTTAAGATTGGGAGCACAAAAACTTCCAATGAAATGTAAATTCGTTACGCGTAAAGATTACGTAGCTTAATAAGAAGGAAGATGAAACAATCAGAGATAAAAGAGCTTTCAACAGCAGAAGTTGTAGAGAGAATTGAAG
>JBMYYT010000406.1:0-516 GCA_049609665.1 Flavobacteriales bacterium
ATAAACCGATAGTTTGGTTATCTCCAATGTTTTTAGAAACCGATAAGAAGTAAGACCAAGCTTTGAAGTTTGTTCCATCTACATAACCATCACCTAATGTATGTGTACCTTGAGCAGTAATCGCCCAGCCATTGTCCATCAAACCAGAAGATAAGGTTACGCCATATTTTTGGTAGCCATCATTACCAATACTAACACTAGCAACACCTTTTCTTTCGATGTCTGCTGCTTTAGTTACGATATTGATAGAACCACCGACAGCAGGAACAGCCAAGTTAGAAGCACCTAGACCTCTTTGTACTTGAATACTGCTAGATACTTCACTCAATCCAGCCCAGTTTGACCAATACACCCATCCATTTTCCATGTCATTAACAGGTTGTCCGTTAATTAGGAAAGATGTGTTTCTTTGGTCAAATCCTCTAAGAGAAATTCTCGAATCACCATATCCACCACCTTGTTTGGTAGCGTAAACACCTGGTGTCTTGTTCATAATCTCAGGGAATTCTTGGTTAC
>JBMYYT010000407.1:0-505 GCA_049609665.1 Flavobacteriales bacterium
AAATATGTATTAGACATTGTCCATACTTTTCCACTTGGGGATGTATAGCTATCACAAACATTTGGTGAGATTGTTGAACTCGTTTTAGTTCTAACAGTCAGATTTACCGTAATAATAGAATCGCAATTTGCCGTATTCTGAATCGTATCTAAATATGTTGCTGAACTTGTCCATATTTTTCCACTTGGTGAGGTATAACTATCACACACATTTGGTGAGATCGTAGAACTTGTTTTAGTTCTGATTGTCAAATTAATTGTCATCAAACTATCACATCCTGCTGCATTTGGTATCGTATCCAAATAAGTAGCTGAACTCGTCCATACTTTTCCACTTGGAGAAGTATAACTGTCACAAACATTTGGAGAAATTGTAGAACTTGTTTTAGTCCTGATTGACAGGTTAACTGTGATAACCGAATCACACCCTGCAACATTAGGAATTGTATCCAAATATGTATTAGACATTGTCCATACTTTTCCACTTGGGGAAGTATAACTATCAC
>JBMYYT010000408.1:0-504 GCA_049609665.1 Flavobacteriales bacterium
CTAATTTTTTATAAAATGATTATTTATACAATTTTAGAGTTTTTATTCTTAATAATAAAATTTTAGCTGAAAAATTTGCAAAATAACGAATCAAATAGCATAAGAGATCGCTTTTCTACCTTTTTAGCTGCAAAAAAACTATCCCAATCTAAATTTGCAAGACTTACAGGTTATGAGCAAAAAAACGTATCAAGTTTCCTTACCAAAAAAGTTAAGTTTCCAAGAATTGATTTAGTAGTTGTTCTTGCTAAATATTTTCCAGAACTCAATTTACGATGGCTATTATTAGGAGAAGGTGAAATGTGGGTTGATCCTTCAGTTGCAATAGATAAAACTTCTATACAAGTGTTACTGAAAAATCAAGCGGAAGTTTTAGAGCTGTTGAAGGCATCTTGATATCTTCAAGCGTAAATCAGTAAATACTGATTTGCTGAAAATATCAAAAAAATTATAGTCAAAGTCGTCATGCTGAAATTTTACGGTTTTCAAAATGGCGAATGCTAT
>JBMYYT010000409.1:0-502 GCA_049609665.1 Flavobacteriales bacterium
ACTTTTAAAAACCAAAGACATGTTTGTAAATATTACACATAAAAACCCTGGAACTTGTGATCAAGTTTTCAGAGTGCTTTGGGAAAGACCTATTTCTTAAACTTAACAAAACAGTTTTATGAAAGTCCGAAGCACTAAGTGTTTCGGACTTTTTTCTTTTAGAACAATTCCCGTTCGAAACACACCAAGATAACAAAACCAATTGTATCACTTTAACCAAAACCAATGAAACAGATTAACTACCAACGAAAAATTTAGTTAAAGATTTTTTAGCTAAATAAAACAGAGCTAAAAACAGTTTGTCATAACTTAAAATTCTGTCAAAACTAAACGAATTTACAACTTCCATGTCATTCTCGCGAAAGCGGGAATCTTATTCATCTGGTTGAGAACTCGTTTTAAGATTCCCGATCGGAGTCGGGAATGACAGAAAAAAAGATTCGACAGCAATAAAAACATAAAATGAAACCTATTTCTATTAAAGAAATAAGAGAGAAAGAGG
>JBMYYT010000410.1:0-503 GCA_049609665.1 Flavobacteriales bacterium
GAGGGCATTATAGGGGTGAAATTATTCAAATGGTCACCCTCCTAACCTCCCTCAAGGGAGGAATAAAAACTAAATACTATGAAAACAATACTCACATTAATACTTACGACAACAACCTTATGCTTATCAGCACAAACTATCGAAAGACAAGTAATAGGAAGTCTTGGGAACACTTCAACTACTGCGGGGGTTACTATAACTTCAACTTTGGGAGAAGTAGCTGTTGCCACCAAAACCTCAACTAATATAATGCTTACGGAAGGGTATCAACAAGCCAATGATTCAAACTCTGTTTCTATTGCTGAGATTGCAAACATTCCAAAACTGAAACTCTATCCTAATCCAACTACAAATACTGCCAAATTGGAAATTACGGCAAACTTTAATTCCGCAACTACCATTGCAGTTTATTCTTTGGACGGGAAACTAATCAGTAGTAATTCACTTGCATTAACATCAGGAATAGAATCAAGCATTCAAATTGATGTTTCCAATCAAGCAAG